>CAZBZH010000469.1:0-4038 GCA_964496265.1 uncultured Acidobacteriota bacterium
GTCGTCGGCACCTACGTGGTGGTCAAGCGCATGGCCTCGATCTCCGGCGGCCTGTCCCACGCCGCCTTCGGCGGGGTCGGCCTCGGCTACCTGCTCGGCGTGCAGCCGATGGCCGGCGCGGCCTTCTTCGCCATCGCCTCGGGCTTCGGTATCGGCGTGCTGGAGCAACGCCTGCGCACCGGGGTCGACACGCTGATCGCCATGGTCTGGTCGGTGGGCATGGCGCTGGGCATGCTGTTCATCTCGCTCTCGCCGGGCTACACGCCGGACCTGATGAGCTACCTGTTCGGCAGCATCCTGTTCGTGCCCGAGGGCTATCTGTCCTTTGTCGGCGCGCTGGATGTGTTCGTGCTTTGCGTTGTCGGCCTGTTCCGCAAGGAGCTGCTGGCGGTGGCCTTCGACGAGGATCACGCCCGGGTAGCCGGCGTGCCGGTGACCTTCATTCGCCAGCTGCTGTACCTATTGACCTCGATGGCGGTGGTGACGTTGATCCGCGTGGTCGGCGTGATCCTGGTGATCGCCCTGCTGACCATTCCCGCCTCGATCGCCCGTCAGTGGGCGCGGAGCATCGGCGGCATGATGCTGCTGGCGACGGTCATTGGCGCCTTCTGCTGCACCACCGGTTTGTTCGCGGCCTACGCGATGTCCGAGGTCAACGTGCCGACCGGCCCGCTGATCATCCTGATCGCGGCGGTGTTGTACGGGTTGAGCAGCGGAGCGAAGGCGCTCATAGGTCGGTGAATTCAGCCTTGTCCCTGAAGTCCTTGTTTCGGGTTGCGATCACGAACAGTTCGCCGCACGCGACGTAGGTGACCGGGGAGATGCGCACGAGCTGATCCCAGAATCGATTCTGCATTCCTTCGAGCGCCTCCCAAGAATTCCGATTCCATGCGGGATCAGCGGACCCCTCTAGGCGGATGCCTTCAACCGGCACTAGATGAAAGCCGCCGTAGTTGACGAAGATCTCGGGCTCGCGAAGCGGGAACTGGGCGGCGTCGATGAGGTACCACTCGTCGTACTGCTCGTAGGGGATCTCGGTCTCCGCAGTGAGTGGCGGGCTGATCATCAGGTCGTTCACCACACGCCACCCGGCCGCCGCCTCGGCTGGATTCGGGCGCAACGGTCCACTGTCAAACGAGGTGATCACGCAGTGGAGTCCGACGTGGTGGTCCCGGGCAAGGGTGCTCCAGTTGTCGGGCTCGCGATCGAGCACGAGCCACTCGTAGCCGCGGTGATTGCCGCTCCGGATCATGGTTGAGTTTCCGAGTGTGGCTCTGGAATCCCTTGAGCGACCGGGACCAGGGCACTGCAGCGAGGGCAGGGCACTCTTCCGGTGATTGCGCGCAATCCGTGGAGGATTCCGTCGTCTTGCCGGCACAGCGCCAGATGGAGCAGCCATCGATCGGTTCCCGGTTCGGGCTGTTCCGCCGGGTCGGGTGCGGGGGCGGGTTCGACGAGGGTTGCGCGAAGGGGTTCTTTTCCGCTGCGGTCGGCTTCGCGGGCGCCGTAGTTCCGGCCGGTGCTGTCGGGTTCGATGGTGATCCAGACGCCGCAAGACGGGCACTGAAGATCGAAGACTTCGTCTGCGAGGCCCTCCAGGGCCCAGGCCAGTCGGCGATTGTCGTGTAGCGCCGCGGCCGCTCCGAGCAGGTAGAGCGTATGGATCGTCGAGAATCGATGCGCCTCGAGCACCCGTAGGAGCGCCGGGCGTCCCGCCTCCAGTGCCTTCTGGTAGGCATCGTGAACGTCCGGGTCCAATCCGTCGGGGACCTGCCGGACGGCGACTCCGGCGATGAAGGACCAGTGCCGGACCTGTTCGCCATGGGGGCGGTGGGTTGCCGCCTCCAGCAGGTGGGGAACGGCGGCGTAGGTCGCCGTGTAGACGTCACCCTGGTGCAGCAGGCAACCGAACAACGCGTCCCACGCCTCGTCCGAAGGCTCACGGATCACGCGGCGGATCATCTCCGGTGCATCGGAAGCCTGCCCATACGCATGGCGCAGCTCGCTCCAACGGGGTGAGTCCAGCGGGAGCATCTAGTCGGACTCCCGGAGTGCCGCAACCCCCGCCGGGTCTTCGAATGCGTCCGTTGCGAAGTGTTCGAGACAAGGGTTCACCTGGAGCCGTCCCCGTGTCGCAGCGCCGCCAGTTCCTTCTCGTAGGCATGGTGCACCGTAGGGTTGAAGCAGCACAGGGTGATTGATTCGGGGACGGGATGCTCTCGTAGTTCACCTAGCAGTGAGTCGATCGCGATCTTGGCGGCGAGAGACACCGGAAATCGATACGCCCCACAGCTGATAGCCGGAAATGCAACCGTCAAAGCCTCGATCTCTCGGGCGCGCGCCATCGCTGAGGAGTAGGTGCGATGCAGGAGTTTCGCTTCATCGCGAGATCCGTCGTACCAGACCGGGCCGACCGCGTGGATCACCCAGCGAGCGGGAAGTTGAAAGCCGTCGGTCACGACGGCTTCGCCGGGTGGGCAACGGCCAATGGCTCGGCAAGCTTCGAGAAGTTGCGGACCGGCCGATTTGTGAATTGCGCCATCGACGCCCCCTCCGCCGCTCAGAGCAGCATTCGCTGCGTTGACGACGGCGTCGACGTTCAGCGTTGTGATGTCCCCCTGGATAAGCTGCAAACGGTCGAGGGGCTGTCCGGCGATCATCCGTTTGCCTATCCTTCCTCGTCGTCCTCATCGCAGAGCTGTTCCCGGACGTAGGCTTCCAGAGTTCCCGCCTCTCGCATGGCCAGGATCTCGTCCAGGCGCTCGGGGCGAACCTAGATTGCGCAGTCGCCGCTGCCGGCCAACCGTTCCCCGCCGGCACTTCCTGTCCCGTATCCACCGCTCGGGCCGGTAGGTCCCTCGCGGCCCCGGTAGAGGTAGAAGAACACCTGGCCGGGCGCCGGGTCGTCCGCGTCTTCCGATCCAGCGGTATTCGCGTCGGGGGAATCGTTCTCGAGGCAGACGACCGCGCCGAGATCCACGTCACCGCCGTTCAGCCCCCGGTTGGCCACGTCTCCGCGAATCACGTCGTAGCTGTCCCAACGGGGCTCGGTATCCCAACGCACGACGGTAGGGGAGGCTGTTCCCGGCCGTATCCGGGCCGTGGCGTCCTGATCGACGAGGTAGATCTCGCCCTGCCCATCGGGATTCTGGTCGGTCCAGTTGCCCAGCGCGGCGAAGGCGGCCCGGTCGCCGTCCTGATCGGGTTGGATGTAGTAGTGGCGGTTGCGCAGGGATCCGGAGGGGATCGTCGAGCCGGCAAGCCGCAGCGCTCCCACACGCTGGATGTCGCCGCTGGCGACCTCGATGCGGCTGAGGTCATCTCCAGTCCCGCCGAACAGTCCGTCGGAGATCACGTAGATCCAGGAGCCGTCGGCGCTGATCCGCGGGTCGGAGAATCCGGTGGATACGACGTCGGTCAACTGGCTGACGGAGTTGGTCGCGGCGTTGTGGAGGAACACCTCCGCGCCGCCGTCGGGGTTGGTGCCGAGGGGATCCTCCCCCGAGACGTAGACCGTCAGGTTGCCGGTCGCGTCGTTGTCCGGTCCGATTCCCGGTTCCAAGCTCAGCGTCTGCAGGTTGTTGCCGTCGATGCCGATGCGGTGCAGCCCCGCGTTGGTCTGGTACACGACCCATTGTCCGTTGCCCGAAATGCGCGGCCACTTGAATAACTGATCCCCATCGTTGGTTACCTGGCGGATGCCGGTTCCGTCGAGCTGCACCGCGTAGAGTTCCGCGCCGGCCGAGGGGGGGAAGGTGTAGCTGTCGCAACTCTGCCAGACGACCCAGCTGCCGTCGCGCGCCACGACCGGGTGCCGGTTGATGCCGCAGGGGATCAGCGGCGCCGGCGTGAGTTGTCGCAGGCTGCTGCCGTTGGCTTCCACCGCGAAGATCTCGAAGGACCCGTCGCTGTTGCCCCCGAGCACGTTGGTGGTCGAGTCGAAGACGATGGTCTGGCCGTCTCCGGTAATCGACAGGCCCTCGACGACGCTGTCGGGAGGGTGAGCACCGTGGTTGCCGAGGTGTCCCCTTCGTCGAG
>CAZBZH010000470.1:0-4029 GCA_964496265.1 uncultured Acidobacteriota bacterium
GCGCCGGTCGACCGCGGCCGACCGGCGGAGCAGCGGCAGGTACAGCATCTCACCCGACAGTGTCGCTTTGTCGACAACCACCCGCGGGACCTGGTTCAACGTCGAGTACGCTCCGACCGAAATCGCAATTCCCACTCGGGAACATGCCCTGTGGGTGAGCCACTGGCGAGTAGAGCGTCGCGAGCAACGCTTCGGCTCCTACTCCAGCACAGGACAATCAGACTTCCAGTTCTGGCTCGCCGCGATGCCGATCGAAGACCCGCAGAATCCCGGCCGCCCCCCCGAGGCTCCGGAAATAAACTGGCGCGCCAAACTCGCCTACGATCTGAAGAGGATGCCGGTATTGGAGGAAGAAGCGGTCATCGGCGTCGTCTCTCGAGTGGCCCTGAGCCCGACGAGAAACTGGATCGTGGTGCTTTGCGATGATCAGGATCGCGCAACCTATTCCTTGCTGCTCGACTACAGGGTGGCGGTGAGCAACGGCAAGAATCTTTGCCGCTACCTCAAGGAGCAACTATCTGCGCCGTGAAGGACTTGCGGCGAGGGATCAAACGCTCCGGGTGTTGGACAAGAACGCGTCGATCAGCAGGCGGCTGTCGGCGACGAGCTGCTCGTCGGCCACGCCCGGCTCGATGCCGGCGCGACTCAGAAACTCATCCCGCGCTTCGGGGTGGAACTGCACGCTCCATAGCGGCAGGCTCTCGTGCTCGATGCCGTCGACGGCGACGCCCGGACGGCTGGCGAAGACCTTGTAGTGGTCGGGCACCGTGGTCACCACCTCCCGGTGGCTGACGATCACCCGGCGGTCGCCGTGCACGCCAGCCCCCAGCCGGTTCGACGACCAGACGCTGGTTTCGATGCCGAGGCGCTTGCTCTTGTCCTCGCGCAGGAAGCCGACCTCGGCCCCGGCAAGGTGGGCCAGCAGCTGGTGGCCGAAGCAGATGCCGAGCAGCGGAATCCGCTCCTCGCCGCGGACGATCGGGCGCAGCCACTCGGACAGTTCCAGCAGCCACGGGTGTTGGTCGTAGACCGAGGCGGCCGAACCGAGCAGCACCACGGCGTCACAGCCGTAGCCGTCGCCGGGTCGCGGGCCGTCACCGGTCAACGCGGGTTGAAACACCCGGGACTCGCCGGACCAGCCGGCGAGCACCTGCCGCACCCCCTGGGACTCGGGCGTCTGCAGCGACGGGTCGATGACCCACAGCATCCGGGACATCTCAGGCTCCGTTGCCCGCCTGGGCGCTCTGGGCGGCGAAGGACTCGAGCAGCCGCTCGTGAATCCCGCCGAAGCCGCCGTTGGACATCACCACGACGGTGTCCCCCGGCCGCACATCGGCGGCGAGGTGATCGACGATGGCGTCGACGCCGGCCAGGAAGGCGGCGTCCTTGCCGTCACCGGCGAGTGCGGCCACCAGCGCCTGGGGATCGAGCCGTTCGGCGGCGGGGATCTGGTCGGAGCCGTGGACCGCGGCGATGACCACCCGGTCGGCGGCGCCGAAAGCGTTGCGCAGGCGCTGCTGGAACACGTTGCGGCGCATCGACCAGGAACGGGGCTCGAGTACCGCCCACAGCCGGCCCTCGGGATAGCGCTCCCGGGCCGCGCGCAGGGTCAGCTCCACGGCGGTCGGGTGGTGGGCGAAGTCATCGATGACCCGCACGCCCCCCTGCTCTCCGCGAAGCTGCAGCCGCCGCGCGACCCCGCGGAAGGTGGCCAGCCCCCGGGCGATCTCGACCGGGGTCAGACCTTGCTCCGAGGCGGCGCCGATCACCGCCAGGGCGTTGAGCACGTTGTGTTCGCCGGCGGGGTCCATCTCGATCTCGCAGAAGGGTTCGCCACCGCGCAACACCCGGAAGGCCTGGCGCTCGCCGCGCATCTCGAGATCGACCGCGCGCCAGTGCCCCTTTTCCAGACCGTAACCCTCGATCGGACAGAACGCCGCGTCGGTCACCTCCCGGGTGATCTCCCGGTCCTCGTGGCGCAGGATGCGGCCGCGGCCGGGCACGATGTTGGTCAGGCGCTTGAAGGTGGTCTTGATCTGTTCCAGGTCGCGGAAGATGTCGGCGTGATCGAACTCCACCGTACCGACCAGCAGCGTGTCCGGCCGGTAGTGCATGAACTTGGGGCCTTTGTCGAAGAAGGCGGTGTCGTACTCGTCCCCCTCGATGACGAAGGCGGGCCCGCTGCCCAGCCGGCAGGGCCCTTCCAGATCCAGCGGCATGCCGCCGATGAGGAAGCCCGGATCCTTGCCGGCGGACTGCAGCACCCAGGCCAGCATCGAGGCCGTGGTGGTCTTGCCGTGGGTTCCCGAAACGACGATCGAGTGCCGGTTCGCCAGAAAGCGCTCCGAGATCAGCCGCGGCATCGAGGTGTGGGGCAGGCGGCGATCGAGCACCGCCTCGGCCTCGGGGTTGCCCCGGCGGACGGCGTTGCCCACGACCACCAGATCCGGCGCCGGATCGAGATGAGCGGCGTCGTAGCCCTCGTAAACCTCGAGCTTCCAGTCCTCGAGCAAGGTCGACGTCGGCGGATAGAGCGGACCGTCGGACCCGGTGACCCGGCAGCCGCTCTGGTGCAGGAGACCCGCGAGCCCGGCCATGCCGGTGCCGCCGATACCGATCAGGTGCACATGTTCTCGTTTGCTCAAGTCCGCTCCCGCGTCAGAGGACGCACAGATGTTTGCGATGCAGCTTCAGGTAATAATCCGCCATCTTACGCGCCCGGCTGCGGCGCACAAGCGAGGCCCAGCGTTCCTTGTTGATGAACGCCTGGAGCCGGGGCAGTGCTTCGGCCACCGAGGCCTCCCCCGCCTCGACGCAACGATCGACCGCGCCGAAGTCCGCCCAGTGGATGCTGCGTACGTCGGGCTCGATGACCTGGTCGGCCAGGCGCACGATCATGCGCACCAGGGCCTTGTCCCGGATGGTGTTGGCCCGCATCATCACGTCGATCGCCTTGCGCTTTTCCTTGGGCTCGTCGAGGTCGGCGGTGATATCGACGGCGATGACGATGTCCGCTCCCAGGTAGAACGCCGGCAGCACCGGCACCTTGTCGACCCAACCGCCGTCGATCAGGGTGCGACCCTCGAAGGAGACCGACGGCAAGATGCCGGGAATCGCCGAACTGGCCCGGGTGGCGCGCAGCAGGCTGCCGTCCCGGATCAGGACCTCTTCCCCTTCGTCCAGGTCCAGCGCCACGGCGGCGAAGGGAACCTGGGTATCGGCCAGCGGAATATCCGGCACCACCGCGGCGATGTCCGAGGCGAAATCCTCGGCGGAAAGGAAGGAGGAGCGCATCGAGGAGACGCCGTAGAACACCCCCTTCTTGACCAGGCTGCGCACCGAGTACATCAGCCCGCCCGAGGCCTTCTTCGATTCCTGCAGGAAGGACAGGCGGCTCTTCTTGAACCGTTCGCTGGTCACGATCTGGCGGACCTGGTGCTCGCACTGGTCGACGTTGCCGGCGGCGGCGAACGCTCCACCGACGATCGCCCCCATGCTGGTGCCGGTGACGATGTCGATGGGGATGCCCGCCCGCTGCAGGCCGCGGATCACGCCGATGTGCGCCAGCCCCCGGGCCGCACCGCCGCCCAGGGCCAGACCGACATTGATGCGCCACGGCGCCCGCTTGACTACTGCCATTCCACCGCCCAGTTGATCCGTTCGCCGGTGTCCTCGACCGGCTCGACCCGATAGACCGTGTAGCGCTCGGGGCAGCCGCCTGCCGCCGGCTCCCGCACCAGGGTCCACCGGACGACGATGCGTTCCAGCACCTCGGCGCGCAAGGTGTCCGCCCGTGCCGGCACCCGCATCGCCCGAATCCGGCCCGGCGGCCAGCCCGCCAGATAGAAGGTCGTCCCCGGCGACAGGGCCGAGTAGTCGATCTGGGTGTAGCCGAAGTTGACCAGGGTATCGACGGTCAGGGTGTCCCCCGAGACCTCGGACCCGAGCACCGAGTAGAAGGTGCCCTTACCCAGGGCGAAGGTCTTGACCAGCAGCGTCTTCGCCGTGCCCGGCATGCCGGTGATCAGA
>CAZBZH010000471.1:0-4028 GCA_964496265.1 uncultured Acidobacteriota bacterium
CCCCGCCGCGGCCGGCAGCTCGATCGACGTGATCGGCCGGGCCGAGGAGGCGGACCGCCTCGACGCGGCCCTGCAGGCGATCGACGGCGTGGAGATCGAGGCGCGTGCGGATCGCCAGGGCATCCGCCACTGGAAACTGCGCACCCGGCGGGACGCCTGGCCGACCCGGGAGCTGAGCCGGGTCCTCGACGATCCCGACGTGCTGTTCAGCGAGAAGCACTGGGGCGGCACCCCGGACTTCGCGGCGCCGGCGCAGATGCTGCCGGTCAAACGGCGGGAAGCGGCGGCGCTGCTGGGGCGGGAGATGCTCAACCGCCGGCCGGGCGGCCGGCTGCTGGAACGCTTCGGCGGCAACGAGACGAGGCTGTTCCTCGAACTCGCCCAGGCGCTGCGCCACGCCGAGTGTTGGCGGCTACGCGTTGGAAACCATATTGAGAGTGCGGACCTGATCGAAGCAACGATAACCGGGGGGAAGAGGAAAGGGGCCGGATGAGCACCGCGAGCGAACGACCCAGACCGATCGATGGCGTGTGGGGTCGCGATCTGGGCGACGAGTACGTGTTCTACGAGCAGGATGGCGACCGGGTCCACGTGCTGAACGGCACGGCGCGGGAGATCTTCCTGCTGCTCGACGGCGAGCGCACCATCCAGGATGTGGTGGCGGCGCTTGCCCGGCGTTACGCCGTCGACGACGAGACCCTCGCCCGGGACGTCGCCGAAACCGTGGCGCATCTGCGCAAACTTCGTCTGTTGCGGGATTAGCGGCGGCGAAGCACCGCTTCTCGGAGGGGGGTGGCGGACACGCCCGACGCCCCATCCGAGGCGCCGGGCGCAAATCTCGGACGAGTCAGCCGTTGGCCGCCTGGTCGCGGGTCGCCTCGTTGAGCAGCCGAATCACTTCCAGGCGGAAGTGCTCGAACTGCAGGGGCTTGATCAGGCAAAGATCGGCCCCGGCGTCGTACATCTTCTTGACGTTGTCCTGCTCGGGGAAGGCGGTGATCGCGAGGATCTTGACCCCGCGCATCTCCGGGTTCTCCCGCACCGACTTGCAGAGGGACAGACCGTCGACCCGCGGCATCATGACGTCCATGATCACCAGGTCGGGACGCATCTGACCGATCTTGATGCCGGCCTCGTACCCGTCGACCGCTTCCTCGATCTTGAGATCGGGCTCGATCTCCTGGAGCAGACGGCGGACGATCTCACGGATGTCCGGCTCGTCGTCGACCACGAGGACCGTACGGGCCCGCTGGTCGCCCTGGAAGAACGCCTCGTCGATCGGGATCTCGTATTCCTCGAGGAAGGCCCTGAAGTCCTCGGCGCTGATCCGGTAGTGACCGCCCGGGGTGGAGAAGGCCCGGAGCTTGCCGGACTTGATCCACTTGAGCACACCGTCGTTGGTCACCGCGCAGTAGCGAGCGACCTCCGAGGTGGTAAAGAAATGCCTGCCATTTTCACGTTCGCTTCCCATTGCACTCCCTGCACCCTTGCGGAATTTCAGGTTTTTCCGGGGTTTCGCGGGGCTGGAATATAGGGTCCGGTCCAGGGGGATGCAAATGTTGCCCAATGGGCGAGAAACAGGCGGAAAACCGCCCTCAAACGGGGTTTGGCGGACCTCCGGTTCCGCCCGTTCGTTGACACCTCCGGGCAACGGAGCTACCATCCGGGTTTGCTTGAACGGGGTCGGGAAAACGCAAGCTTTTTCGGCTTCCAGACAGCCGTCGGACCGTAGCTCAGCTGGATAGAGCGACTGGCTACGAACCAGTAGGTCGGGGGTTCGAGTCCCTCCGGTCCGACCACTAAAGGGTCTCGGGTCACGGGTTTACGAGCGGGCGATGAACCAGCACGAGGAATACATGCGTTTGGCCCTCGAGCTGGCGGCCGAAGCCCGGAGCGCCGGGGAGGTTCCCGTAGGCGCCCTGCTGACCCTCGATGGCCATATCGTCGGCCGGGGTCGCAACCGTTCGGTTGGCGACATCGACCCCACCGCCCATGCCGAGGTCGTGGCCCTGCGGGACGCGGCGCGCAACGTCGGCAACTACCGCCTGGTCGGCTCGACCATGTACTGCACCGTCGAGCCCTGCCTGATGTGCCTGGGAGCGATGATCCACGCCCGGGTCCAGACGGTGGTCTTCGGAGCCCACGACCCCAAGGCCGGGGGCACCTCGAAGCTCGAAGCGCTGCGCGAGGCGGGAACCCAATTCAATCATCGCTTCGAGGTGATCGGCGGCGTACTTTCGGAGCCGGCCTCGGAGATGCTGGTCGACTTCTTCCGCGAACGGCGGGAGGAGGCCGAACCGGCGGCCTGCGCCGTTCACCGGGGGGCATAGAGAAGCTAAGTACGGAGAGGTACCGAAGTGGTCATAACGGGGGCGCCTCGAAAGCGTCTTGTCTGGCAACAGGCACGAGGGTTCGAATCCCTCCCTCTCCGCCAAATATTGCAGTGGTTCGGGTCGTAGGAAGAAATCAGCCACGGAGAGGTGACCGAGTGGCTTAAGGTGCACGCTTGGAAAGCGTGTGTGCGGCAACGTACCGAGGGTTCGAATCCCTCCCTCTCCGCCACTTCCGACGGCCGGATCGATCGGACTGATCGAAGAAGACTGCGAGAAGTTATGGGGCTCGAGCCCTGTGCACTGCGGTTCCGTGAACCCCGCCAGGCCCGGAAGGGAGCAACGGTAAGCGGGTCGCCGCAGGTGCCGCAGGTCCACTCGAGTCCCATCAGAGTTGGAGGCTCCGGCGGTTCGCGGGCGGGCGGGCTGTCGGAGCATTCCTTCACAGGGGTCGTCGCAACAGGCCGAAAGAGCGCGGGTCCAAAGAGCTTGCCCTGCACCAATGTGGAAGGGCCTGCCCTGAGCGACCCCGAGCGCAGCGAGGGGGAGTCGAAGGGTGTATCAGGTTCTGGCTCGCAAGTGGCGCCCGACGACCTTCGAGGAACTGGTCGGCCAGCCCCACATCGCACGGATCCTGACCAACGCGATTCAGTCCGACCGGATCGCCCACGCCTACATCTTCGCCGGACTGCGCGGCACCGGAAAGACCTCGGCCGCCCGCATCCTCGCCCGCTGCCTCAACTGTGAGAAGGGCCCGACGCCCACCCCATGCAATACCTGCGTCCCCTGCACCGAGATCGCCGAGAGCCGTGCCCTGGACGTGCTCGAGATCGACGCCGCCTCCCGCACCGGCGTCGACGACATCCGCGAGCTGCAGGAGGTCATCGCCTACCCGCCGGTGCGCGACCGCTACAAGCTGCTGATCATCGACGAAGCACACATGCTGTCCAAGGCGGCGTTCAACGCGCTGCTCAAGACCCTCGAAGAGCCGCCGCCGCGGGTGGTGTTCCTGCTGGCCACCACCGAGATCCAGAAGCTGCTGCCGACGATCCTGTCCCGCTGCCAGGTCCTGGAATACCGGCGGGTCACGGTCAAGGATGTGGCCGGCCACCTGCGCCGCCTGTGCGACGCCGAAGGGGTGACCATCTCCGACCCGTCGCTGCACCGGATCGCCCGGGCCGGCGAAGGCTCGGTCCGCGACTCGTTGTCGGTGCTCGAGCGGGTGCTGGCCTCCTGCGGCAACGACGTGGCCGACGAAGACGTGCTGCGGGTTCTCGGCGCGGTGCAGTCCCAGGTACTGCTGGACAGCATCGGTGCCCTGGCCGGCCGGGATGTCTCGGCGCTCCTCGGCGTGCTCGACGCGCTGATGGATGAGGGGCACGACCTGGTTCACTTCTGGGGGGAATGGATCGGCGTACTGCGGGACGTGATGATGCTGCGGGCCGCCCCCGACCGGGCCGGCCTGGTGTCCCGCGCCGAGGAAGAGACCAAGGCCCTGCTCGAAGCCGCCGAGCCGCTCTCGACGGAAGATCTCGCCCGGGCGTTCCAGCTGCTGGCCGAGCTCGAGTATCCGCTCAAGTCCTCGGCCCACCCGCGCTTCCTGTTCGAGGCCTGCATGATCCGCCTCGCATCGCTCAGCCGAGCCCGCCTCTGGGGAACGCACACGACGTGGTCTCCCATGACGGCAAAGGTGACCCG
>CAZBZH010000472.1:0-3126 GCA_964496265.1 uncultured Acidobacteriota bacterium
GACCCTCTACGCCTTCTCCTCCGACAACTGGCAGCGCCCCAGGACCGAAGTCCAGGCGTTGATGCGGTTGCTGCGGGAGTTCATTCCGTCGGAGACTCGCCGCAGCGTGCGCAACGGCGTTCGGCTGCGCATGATCGGCCGCCGGGACCGCCTGGATCCGGCGCTGGTGCGCAGCATCGAGAAGGCCGAGGACGCGACCTCGCGGGGACAGGCGCTCGATCTGCGGCTCGCCATCGACTACTCCGCCCGGGATCAGATCCTGCGCGCCGCGTCGGCCCTCGAGGCCGAGGGGGCGACCCGGGAGTCCTTCGATCGTCGCCTGGCCACCGCCGGTGGACTGGGTGACGGCTACCGTGACGTGGACTTCCTGATCCGCACCGGCGGAGAGCAACGGCTCAGCGATTTCCTGCTGTGGGAATGCGCCTACGCCGAGCTCTACTTCACGCCGGTGATGTGGCCCGATTTCACCGCGGCGGATCTCGAGACGGCACTGACCGAGTTCCAGCGCCGTCAGCGCCGGTTCGGCCGGGTGCCCGAGAGCAGCGCCGGCTAGGCGAGCGCCCTTCGGCGAACCGCTACTCGATCTGCCAGGCCGGCGAGGTGCCGGCGCTCTTCTCGCGCACGCGCTGCGCCTCCGCCGATTCCAGTGGCCAGACCTCGACCGCCAGCTCGTCGACGCAGTGCACCAGCTGCGGTTCTCCCGCCGGCGGCATGCCCGCGGCCTCGATCATCGTCGATTCCAGTTCGAGCAGCGTGCCGCGGCGGAGTGCGCAGGTGTCGTGACGGACGCGGAAGCGCTCGAGGCGGCCCTTGTGCGAGGTGAACAGCGAGTGTCGTTCGGTCAGGAAATGTTCGAGGCTTCCCGGCCGCGAGGTGCGGAGGTTCTCGCCCACGGTCCAGCGCGCCTCGAAGGTCGCCGCCGGCGCGTTGCGATGGCGCCGCCTGCAGCGGCAGTGCGCCTGGGTCTCCTGGACGCCCAGTTCGATCTCGGCGTTGTAGTAGGGCAGGTGAAAGGCCATGCGCGCCGCCTGAACCGCCACCGCGCTGCTGGCGTCCAGAGAGAAGTGCCAGACGCCGGGGAAGCCCAGAGCGCGCACGTAGGTGCGCACGCTGAGTTCGTTGAAGGTCAGCAGTCCGGGGAGCGGGGGCAGCACCGAAGCCTGCAGGCCGCTGACCGAGAAGGGGACCACGCTGACCCAGGCCTGATCGCCGAACAGGTCGAGTTCGATGCCCTCGGGCAGCAGGCGGTCCACTTCGGCGGCCGGGACCGTCCAGTGGAAGAAGGCGAGCTTTCCCCAGGTCTGGCGCATGAGCGGCCGGTCATCGGCTCGGTTCTGATCGACAGGCTTCACCATCAGGCGGTTGCCCACTCCATCCAGGGTTGCCGCGCCGGTCCCGGGGGTACGACCGACCCTCCCATGTTACCAGCCGACGCCGATGCGGGGCCGCCCGCCCGGGTATCGGGGTAGTGTCCTGAGGACACTACCGGGTTCGGCGCGTCCTTGCGTTTCCACGCATAATGGTTCCATGTCTGACCGGGCCGGCGAGTACGGAGAGCAGATCCACCGGGCCCTGTGGTCGTTGATCCGGGAGTTGCTGGATCGTCGGCCCGGGGGGCACCTGATCGAGCCCCGCATCGGGGAGATCGTCGCGTCGTTGCGCCTGCCCAAGGCGGGGAGCGACGAGGGCGAGCCCTTTGCCGGCCGGCTGGTGGCGAGCCTCGAGGAACTGCTCGACGACGCCATCGAGCAGGAGGCGGCCTTCCGGCCGGGCCATGCCTTCTGTCACCGCTGTGGCGGCCCCCGCTGCGAGCACACCCAGCCTCCCTCCTCCCGGCACGTGCTGGCGGGATACGCCCCGACCGGGCTGCCGGTGTGGGAGGACTTCGCCCAGCTTTGCCTCGATCGCCGTCTACCCGAGGTCGATCGGCTCTACCGCACGCCCCCGGCGTTTCTGACGCTGCTCCAGGGGAGAGACGAGCTGGGGGAAGAGGTGCTCCAGGCCTTCCGCACCCGCTCTCAGGAACTGCTGGCCCAGGTCGCCGCCGGGTTCTTTCCCGTGCCTTCCCGGCTCGAGGAGGGGCGGGGCGTGCTGGCGCTCACCTTCCAGGTGGCGGCCTCCCACGGCCGCAAGGGGAACGTCCGGCTGGGGCTCAACATCCTCGGTCGCTCGCCGTCCGGCGAGGACCTGGCGGTGTTGTGGGACCGTCAGCGCGAACTTCCCTGGCGCCGACCGGTGCGCTGGGCCCAGGCCGCGCTCCAGACCGTGCGGTTTCCGCGCGGCGGCAAGAGCCGGGATCGCGTCCCCGACGGTGCCTACCAACGGGTCGAGGCGATCCTGAGAGGCCTGGTACGGCGGCTGGAGCGGGAGCTTCGCTCCCGGGGACGCCGCACCCGCCATGCCGACGATCGCCACGAGTCGGGGGAGCGCCCCACCCGCAAAGCGGTCGACGACACACGGGCCGCCTCGACCGACGACGTACTCGTCGACGCGCGCAGCGGGACCCGCGTGATCCTCGGCGGACGGGGGCGGACCCACTTCTTCACCGAGGACGGCCGCCTGGTCTCCAGCGTGCGCTACTCCCGGGACGCGATCGAGCGCAAACGCAAGCTCGGGCACTGGCGGGATGCCTCGCGCCACGAGGCCGAGGAGCTGCGAGAGTCGGTGCTCAAGGACGCCGGGTAGCCCGAACGTGAAAAAGCCCCGGCCGGGATTCCCCGGCCAGGGCTTCTTGCGATACTCGGTAAGCGGCCGCTAGAACGGGCTACTGGTTTCTTCTTCGTCCTCGGACAGTTCGTCGATCAGGAAGACGCCGGCCACCACCAGCACGCCGGCAATGATGTACTTGGTCGTCTTGGACGCGCCGGAGGCTGCCGCCTGCTGACCCGGGGCCAGCGACGGGGTCGGCTTGAGGGCCAGCACGACCGCTTCGTTGCTGCCGGCGTTGACGGCGAAATCGTCGGCGGCCAGGTAGGCACCCTCGTCGGTGCTGGCAACCAGGCCGAAATTACCCGCCTGGGCGTCGATGCTGAAGCGGCCCTGGGCGTCGGACTGTTCCGAGCGGTAGAGGGTCTCGCCGTTTTCGTCGACCAGGGACACGACCACGCCCGCGCGGGGCGAGAGGCC
>CAZBZH010000472.1:3136-4025 GCA_964496265.1 uncultured Acidobacteriota bacterium
GGATCTTCCCCTGGAGCGCAGCCGGCTCGGCGGCGGCGACGGGGGAAACAATGGTAAGCGCGAGTACGGAAATCGCCATGCCCAGGGCGAGGGCTCGACGCAGTTGGATCTTCATTTAGAAAGGCCTCCCGGGGGTCATGGAGTGGTTATGGAAGCGTCGCATATTCTCAGTCCGGCCCGGCCTTCTGTCAAGCCTCGTGACCCATGGATCGCGGTTGAGCCGCAGCGTCTGCGGACGCTCGGTCAAGGTGCCGAGGGACTGGCCCGGAACTCGTCGGTATTGTCCTCGTAGGCGATGGCCAGCAGCGCCGCGCCGCCGGCCGCCGACAGGATCACGACGCCCTTGGTGCTCTTCCAGAAATCGATGCCCCGGGGCTTGGTCCGCAGGTCCGCGCGGCCGGAGCCGGTCTTACCCGAACCCATGAACGGACGGCGGGCGGTGGCATCGGCGGAGCGTTCGGCGTCGGGGATCAGGGTGAAGATCAGCGTTGCCTTGGACTTGGGGCCGATATTCATCACCTCGGCCACGGGGAAGATGCCGTCGGCGGTCTCGATGGCCACGTCGTAGTAGCCGTGGGCCACGCCGACCAGTTCGAACTCGCCGTTGCCGCCGGTCGCTTCGGACAGGGTCATGGTTTCCTGGCCCAGGTGGAACATGTGCACCACCGCACCCTGGATCGGGCGCTCGTTCTCATCCTGCACCTTGCCCTTGAGCTCCGCCCGGGCCAGCGAGCCGGCATCCGCCTTGGCCTTCTCCTCGTCGGCGAGGACCCCTGCGGCGCCGCTCATCACGATCAGCGCCGCCAGGGCGCTCCCCAAGAACCGAGTCATCCAATACCTCCTGATCGAGCCGCCAGTGTATGCCGGGGTGGGTTGCCCGGCAACGCCG
>CAZBZH010000473.1:0-4010 GCA_964496265.1 uncultured Acidobacteriota bacterium
GCCTGGCGGTGCACCTGATGAACACCGTCGGCGCCGATCGGATCGGCGTCAAGGCGGGGCTTCGTGAAGGCGCGCTGGGCCGGTTGGTCGGTGTGATCGCCTTCGCCGCGATCCTGCTTCCGGCCTCGATCGCCGCCCTGCACGCGCTCCAGATCGAAGCGGTCTCGGTGCCCGCGACCCAGATGCTCGAACAGATCCTCACCGCCGTACCCAGCATGGTCGCGGCGGGTCTGGTCCTGGCCCTGGCCTGGTTCGGTGGCCGGCTGCTCGCGGACCTCTCCCGGGAACTGCTCGCCGGAGTCGGCATCGACTCGGTGCCCCAGCGGCTCGGGTTCAAGGGGGATTCCCCGCAGAAGCCCTCCCGGGTCATCGGCTCCCTGGTCGCCGTGTTCGTCATGCTGCTGGCCCTCGGCGAGGCCGGCTCGATGCTCGGCTTCGACCAGATCAGCAACCTGGTCGGGACGCTGGTCTCCTTCGGTGGGCAGGTGCTGCTCGGCTGCGCGGTGATTGCCGTCGGCCTGTGGTTGGCCAACCTGGCCCAGGCGGCGATCCGCGGCTTCGACTCCCGCTACGCCGGCCCCGGCGCCGAGGTCGCCCGCTTCGCCATCCTCGGCCTGGTCTTCGCCATGGGCCTGCGCGCCATGGGCATCGCCGAGGACATCGTCAACCTGGCCTTCGGGCTGACCCTGGGATCGATCGCCGTCGCCGGCGCCCTGGCCTTCGGCCTGGGCGGTCGCGAGGCGGCCGGACGCCAGCTCGAGCACTGGTTCTCCGGACTGCGCGGTGAGCGCGGCCGGATTGAAGATCAGGGCCGCTCCGCCTAGGAGCGCCCCGCAACGATCGACGTCCGTCGGTCCGGTCCCTTGCAACTGGGGGCGGGGGGCCGGGCCGGCGGCCGCCGAGTCACGACGAGGCTCGGCACGAGAAGTTCGACGATCGCCGGTTCGGTCTCTGCAACTGGGGGCTGGGGCCGGGCCGGCGATCGCCGAGCCCCCCGGGGCGACCGCCCGGGAAGCGGCTCGGAAGAAGGTCCGACAAGTTCGACTCCGGGCGGCCGGGCCCCCTGCAACTGGGGGCGGGCGGTTCGCGCCGGCCGGGGTCGGAATTATTTTTCGGACCGGATGTCCCCCCTCCCGGGGTGGCGTCGTAAGGATGGAGTGAGAGGCGGCTCCCCCGAGCGCTTCTCACCGAAAACGTCTCTCGCGGTGCCCGGGTGGTCCGGGCATGGCGAAGGCAGCTGACACCTGATTGCTGTGCCACCCTTCCGCGGCTCGATCCCGGGGACGCCCTCGAGCCTGTGACTATCGGTGCGGCGGGACCGTAAATCCGGCTTCCCGCCGTACCCCCCTCCCTCCCTTTCTTGACGCCGGCGGGACCCTCTCGTAGCCTCGGGAATCATGACCCGCGATCCCCTCAAGGACCTGACTCCGGAGCGCTGGCAGCAGATCCAGCCGATCCTCGATCACGCCCTGGAGTTGCCCTCGGCCGAGCGCGCCGCCTACCTCGACGAGGCCTGCGGCGACGACGCCGAACTGCGCACCCTGGTCGAGAGCCTGGTGGCCGCCGACGAGGAAGAGGGGGGTGTGCTCGACCGGGAAAGCCCGATGCTGCTCGAGGACCTGGTCGCCCAGGTGGCCGAGGACGCGACCCTGACCGGGGACCGCTCGGATTTCGAGGCGACCTCCGGCCGCACCCTGCGGGACATGCTGATGCAGCTCCACGGCAGCTCCGAGTCCGACGTCTACGACCCTTCTTCCAGCACCACGATCCTGTTCCCCGGCATGGAGGCCCACAAGGAGGGCTCCAAGGTCGGGCACTACCGGATCGTGCGGCGCATCGGCGAGGGGGGCATGGGCGTGGTCTACGAGGCCGAGCAGCAGGACCCCCGCCGCCGGGTGGCGGTCAAGGTGCTGCGCGGCGGCGCCGAGGCCAACCGCAAGCGGATCCGCATGTTCCGGCGGGAGGCCCAGGCGCTGGGGCGCCTGGACCACACCGGCATCGCCCGGGTCCACGAAGCGGGGGTGACCAAGGGGGGCGAGCATTTCTTCGCCATGGAGCTGGTCGAGGGGCCGACCCTCAGCGAGTGGTTGAACGAGCGCAGCCCGGTGGAGAGCCGCGCCGAACTGGAAGAACGGCTCGAGATCTTCCGCGGCATCGTGCAGCCGGTCTCCTACGCCCATCAGCGCGGGGTGATCCATCGGGATATCAAGCCCTCCAACATCGTGGTCGCGGCCGACGGGGTGAAGGTGTTGGACTTCGGTCTGGCCCGCATCGTCGACGGCGACATGGGCAAGACCACCCTGCGCACCAGCGCCGCCGAGATTCAGGGCACCTTGCCCTACATGAGTCCCGAGCAGGTACGCGGCGAGAACGACGAGATTGACGTGCGCTCCGACGTCTACTCGTTGGGGGTGCTGCTCTACGAGTTGCTCTCCTGTGCCCGGCCGCTGGATCTCAAGTCCAAGTCCCTGCCCGAGATGGCCCGGGCGATCTGTGAGCAGGCTCCGGCGCCGCTGGATGCCCGCGCCGTCGACGACGACGTGCGCACCATCGTGGCCAAGGCGCTGCGCAAGGATCCCGCGGAGCGCTATCAGAGCGCCGCGGCGTTGCTCGAGGATATCGACCGTTTCCTGACCAACCAGCCGATCCTGGCCCGGCCGCCCAGCTCCCTCTACGAACTGCGCAAGCTGATCCAGCGCCACCGGGGAACCTTCACCCTGGCCCTGGCCTCGGCGATTCTCGTGGTCGGTCTGGCGCTGGCCGCCGCCTTCCAGTCGGTGACCGCGTCCCGGGAGCGGGACCGGGCCAACCGGGAGGCCGCCGCCTCGGAACAGGTCTCCCGCTTCCTGATCGAGCTGTTCGAAAAATCCGATCCCAACGAAGCCGTCGGCGGCGAATTGACCGCTCGGGATCTGCTCGACCAGGGCAAGGTGCGCATCGAACAGGAGCTGAGCGATCAGCCGTTGGTGCGGGCGCGCCTGCTGGCCACCATGGGGGCTTCCTACCGAGCTCTTGGTGACTTCGACTCCGCCGAGGCGGAGATTCGTGAGGCGCTGCGCATTCGGCAGGAGCAGTTGCCCGAAGGGCACCCGGATATCGGCGAGAGCCTGACCGACGTGGCGGGCATGCACCGGGTGCGTCACGACTACGCCCGGGCGGCGGAGGTCTACGAACAGGCGCTGCCGATTCTCGAGGCGGCCTACGGCCCGGACGACGTGCGGCTGGGTCCGGCGATCAACGGCCTGGCCATCGCCAAGCGCCATCTCGAACAGCGGGACGAGGCGTTGGCGCTCTACGAGCGGGTGCTCGAGATCCGGGAGCGGGAGCTGGGGCCGATGGACCCGGATGTGGCCGAGACCCTGGGCAATCTTGCGGTGCTGGTCGGCGTGTCCGGCGACCGGGAGCGGGCTCGCGAGCTGCACGAACGGGCGCTGGCGATCCGCGAGGCGTACTACGGTCCGAATCATCCCCGGGTCGCGGCCAGCCTGCACAACCTCGGAACCTTCCTGGCCAAGGGGGATGACGATGCGGCCGGCGAGGAGATGTACCGCCGGGCGATGGAGATCCGCGAGGCGACCCTGGGACCGAACCATCCGGAACTCGGGTTGAGCGTGACCAACCTGGCGATCAACCTGAACAAGCAGGGGCGCTACCGGGAGTCGCTGCCGGTGATCGAGCGGGCCCTCGGCATCTGGCGCAACGCCCTGGGCGAGGGCAACCCCCGCTACGCCTGGGCGGTGCTGCAGCGTGGCGTCTCGCGCATGGAGTTGGGCGAGCTGGAGCCGGCGCTGACCGACTTCGAGACCTCCCTGGCCGTGCGCGAGCGGACCTTCGGCCCGAAGCACTCGTCGACTGCCTGGACCTACTGGTACATCGGCGAGCTGCACCGGCGGGCGGGCCGCACCGACGAGGCCATCGCCGCCCATCGCCGGGCCTACGAGATCCGTGAGGCGCGTCTGCCCGAGGATGAGGACGAGTTCGCCGACAGCAAGGAGGCGCTGGAGCAACTC
>CAZBZH010000474.1:0-3705 GCA_964496265.1 uncultured Acidobacteriota bacterium
CTCGGGGCTGCGGGTGGCGATACGCGCCAACTCGAGCACCGCGCCTTCGCTGTCGGCGACGGCGCAGATGAACTTGGTGCCGCCGGCTTCGATCCCCGCGACGAGGCCGCTTTTCTCGTTCAATTCAGGCTCCGCGTCGTTGCTTGGCCAGAAACCCTGCGCTTCGACAGCGCGCAGAATACCGCCAACCGGGCTCCGGCGGGAGCCTTCCCGGGCCTCGTGTTCGCCAGGACCAGGAACCCGGACGGTGGCCGTCGGTGGTTTCGGCCCTCCGTCTTCCGCCATGATTGAAAAATCTACTTTATTAGCCTATATTCACATCACGGAGTACCCATGCCGCCAGCGATTCAGGTCGAGTTGATCGCCTCCCTCTGGCTCGGGATCGTCGTGGCAATCGGCGTCGAGGCCCGAGCCAAGTTCCGGGCGCCGAGCCTGACCCTCCCGGTCGGGTTGGATGTCGGTCGCCATGTCTTCCAGGCCATCGCCGGGCTGGAGTGGGTGGTCTTCGGCATCCTCGGGTTGATCTCGACCCTCTCGATGGAACCGCGGACGACCTGGCTGCTCATCGGAGGTTTGGCCGCGATCCTCGCCGCACAGAACGCGTGGCTGCGGCCGGGGCTCAACCGCCGGGCTGCGGCAGTGATCGACGGCCATCCCATGCCCGCGAGTCCGCTGCACAAGATCTACATCGTCGCGGAGGCGCTCAAGGCGATCCTGCTCATCGCCCTCGTGATCTCCGCGAGCTCCTCTCGAGGTCTCTGACATGACCCAACTACTCGTCATCGGCTCCCAGGCGGCCAGGCCGGAGTTCTCGGTCCGCGACATCGAACGCCTGGTCCACACCTTCTACGCCCGGGTCCGCGAGCATGAGTCGCTGGAACCGGTGTTCGCTCGTCGAGTCACCGATTGGCCCCATCACCTCGACCGCATGGTCGGCTTCTGGCGTTCGGTACTGCGCGGTGAACCGACCTTCCAGGCATCCCCTCGGGGGAATCCGCCGAAGCTCCACTGGTCCATCGAAGAACTGGAGCACCGTCACTTCGATCAGTGGCTGACGCTCTTCGGCCAGGTCGCCGACGAGATCTTCCCCGAGGGTCACGCCGAGTACCTGCGCGGGCGGGCCGCCCGTATTGCCGTGACGCTCTCGCGCCATGCCAGAGGACCGCGGAGCGGCGACGGTGCCCTCTCGTGAGTCGACGGAACACGGGCCTACTGCCCGAGACGCGCACCCGGATCCTTTCGACCCTCAAGCGGCGCGGGCGCGCCACCGTCGATGACCTCGTTCAGGCGCTCGACCTGTCGAAGACCGCGGTGCGCGCGCAACTACTCCGCCTCGAGGAGCAGGGATTGATCTCCCGGGCCGTCCCACCTACCCCGGCCAAGCCGGGGCGGCCGCCCCTCACGTTCAAGGTCACCGGAAAAGGGGACAGCGTCTTCCCCTCCGATGACGGCGCGCTGCTGACGAGGCTGCTGCGCTTTCTCTCGGACACCGGGGAAACTCGCATCATGGAGGACTTCTTCGCCGAGCTCTGGCGAGAGCGAGAGGCGGAGTACGAACGGAGACTCGGCAAGAACAAGGGGCGGCGCGACTCGCTCGCCTCGCGGCTTGCTGCCGCGAAACAGGTGCTGGCAGCCGGCAACTTCATGCCCCGGATCGAGCGAGCGACGTCAGCGAACCGGGATGGCGCCCCCGGGGTCTGTATCCGGGAGTGCCACTGCCCGCTCCCCGCCGCGGTGCGCGCCACCCGTATCCCGTGCAAGCTGGAAGCGAAGTTCCTCGAGCGGGTCGTCGGCACCGCCCCGGAACGTGTTCGCTACACGACGCCCCGGGATCCGGTCTGCAGCTTCGAGTTTCCCGAGCCTCACTGAGTGCCGTTGATCTCGAACCCGTCCAGCGCCGTCACATCCGCACCCCGGGCCTCGGCCGCCTGCAGCGCCTCCTGGGCCAGCTTGGCCTCGCCCAGCATGTCCGACGTGATCGCCAGCAGCAGGTAGCCGTCCGGCGACCGCAGGATGCCGTCGTTCTTCCACTGCTTGAGCCGGCGATGGGCCGCGGCGGCCTTGCCCGACAACACCTCGTAGCGCGCCCGCAGGATGCCCAGGCTGCGGCCGACCTGGCTGGTCTGGTAGGCCCGGGCCTGACCGGCGCGGATGGTCTCGACGATGGCGTCGTTGAGCGAGCTATCCTGCCCCTGGGTCATCGACCGGCGTACTCTGGACGACGTGCCCGAACGCCAGTCGAGCATGGTGTTGATCGTGGCCAGGCGGCTGCGATAGCGACGGCGCCCCCCGAAGGCGATCTGCTCCTCGGCGGCCTGGAGCGCGTCCCCCGCCTCTTCGATCCGGCCCTCGTCGAGATAGAGCCAGGCGAGATTGGTGTGGGCCCCGGCGTCGAGGATGCGCCCTTCGAGCCAGAGCACCTGAGCCTCGAGATTGGTCTTCGGTGCGCCTGGATGGACCGGCTGGTCGAAGACCGAGCGGAACAACGTCTCGGCCGCCGCGCGGTCCCCCTCGGCCAACCGGCTCTGGGCGCGCCGCAATGCCGTGCGCTTCGGCGATTGCTCGGCGCTGTAGAAGCGGCCGAAGACCGCCCGTTCCCGATCGAGCCAGAACGAGCGCGGCGGATGATCCAGCGGCAGGTCGAAGCGATAGACCGGATCGCTCATGACCAGCTTGCCGGCGACGCGGGACTCCCCCTCGCTGCCGGCGTCGACCACCACCTGCACCGGGGCGATCACCGGAACCGAGGCGGCCTCCTGGGAGATCACCTCACGCCGCATGTCGTAGCGACCGTCTTCGAGCGGCACCGCGCGCACGGCGTAGCGGTAGGGCGCCTGCTGCTCGGCGGTTCCGACCACCCTCCACGCTCCCCCGGGCTCCTCGACGAACTCGTAGCTGTAGTAGACCTCGGGCAACCCGGTGCCGTAGATCATCCGCTCGGCAAAGGGCTCGAGGTCGATCCCGGTATGCGCCTCCACATGGGCGATGAAGTCCTCGGTGGAGATCGACTCGAAGGCGCGAGTCGCGGTCAGATCGCGCAGCCCCTTGAGGAACCGCTCTTCGCCGACGAACTGGCTCAGGGTGTTGAGCACCACGGCGCCCTTCTTGTAGACCACCGCGCCGTAGGCGGTCGGCCATAGACGGGAGTTGAGCCGGCGGCCCAACGTCAGCGGGCCGAGGGACTCCACCGGGCGTCCGTCGGGGGTCAGCTCGGTGAGGATCGACTGCCAGTCGCGAATCGGCCCGGAGAACATCCGTGGATCCTGGGCTACCGAACGCCCCCAGAGCATCGCCGCGTAGTTGGCCATCGCCTCGCTGATCCACTCGTCCCGGTAGCTGCGCCAGCCGATGACGTTGCCCCACCACTGGTGGGCGATCTCATGGGCCACGACGCTGCCGCGATCCTGCACGCCCGAGAGCACCTGAAAGGTGCCGAAGTCCTCGAGCAGGCTGCGCGAGAGGGTCACGAAGCCGAGCAAACCCTGAGAGAAGGAGCGGGCCGCGGTGACCACGGTGAGCCGGTCCAGCGGGTAGGGACCGAATTGCTCCTCGTAGAGGGTCAGGCTGGTCCGCAGGCTGTCGTGGAAGTCCTCGCGGATCTTCTCGGGAATCCGCGCACCCTTGCGGTTGAAGGCCAGCTCGACCTCGATATGGCCGACCTGCAGCGTATCGTGGCCGCCAGAGATTTCCTGGTAGACGGTCTTC
>CAZBZH010000474.1:3715-4004 GCA_964496265.1 uncultured Acidobacteriota bacterium
GTGGCGGTCGAGGGGCGGTCGTGCTTGCTACGCTGCCAGCGCCGGCGGCCGGGGGCTTCTCCCTCCTCCACCACCTCGCCGCTGGCGACGAGTTGCACCTTGCGCGGCCACTCGAAGCGCACGTCGTAGGTCGCCCGGTCGATATACCCTGCGTGGGGATACCAGTGCACCGTATCGCGCAGGAACAGGATCCCCTGGTCTCGGTCGAGCATCGCACCGTGGAAGGCTGCCCGCAGTTCGAGAGTCTGCCCCGGTTCCGGTACCTGCTCGAGAAACACCTGGGTGTGAT
>CAZBZH010000475.1:0-4002 GCA_964496265.1 uncultured Acidobacteriota bacterium
CACCGGGAATCGGTCGGTCATGCCGACGACGGTCAGGATCGAGTCCACCGAGAACAGCAGGTTCATCGCCACGATCACCGTGACGACCTCGGCGAACTTACCCGCCTTGCCCAGTTCCTTCTCGCCGACCCCCTTGGCCTTGACCCGCAGCTCCTTGATGCCCTTCCAGATCAACACCAGCCCGCCGACGATCAGCACGACTGACTTGACGTTCCACTCGGCCTCGAGGTGAATGCCGAAGAGGTACGTATCCATCGAATTGAAGACCGATACGGCGTAGGTCAGGATGTAGCTGACCAGGGACAACAGCACGATGCGGAACAGCATCGCCAGGATCAGCCCCCAGCGCACCGCCTTGTCCCGCTCGGTCGGCGGAAGCTTGTTGGCGATGATGGTGATGATGATCAGGTTGTCCGCGCCCAGGGCGATCTGCACCAGGGTCACCGAGAACAACGCGACCCAGAAGCCCGGATCCATCAAGAAATCCATATCTCAGAAACTCCCCATCCTCTTATCGGGCGCTCAGCCCTGTTCCGGGAAGGCCTCGGCGAGGGCTTCCCAACGCTCGTAGAGCTCGGCCAGCTTCGATTCGGCCTCGGCCAGTTCCTTACCGATCTCGGCCGCGGCCTCGGGATTCGAGTAGACCTCCGGCTCGGCCTGACGCGCGGTCAGGGCTTCGATCCGGGTCTCCAGCAGCTGAATCTCCTGTTCCACCGGCCCCAGCTGCTCTTCCCGGGCCTTGCGCTCCCGGTAGCGCCGGTTGCGCTCCTCGGCCTCCTGACGCCGGGCTTCCTTGTCCTTCTGCCGGGCCGCTTGTTTCTCCGCCGGCGTGGACGAGGCCGGCGATTCGTCGGGACGCTCGGTGTCGTCCAGGGTTACCGGCTGCCCCTGGCTGGCCCGCCAGCGCTTCCACTCGACGTAGCTGTCGTAGTCGCCGGGGTGCACCTCGGCCCGCCCGCCGCCGACGATGGCGATCGAGCTGGCCACCCGGTTGATGAAGTAGCGATCGTGGGAGATCAGCACCAGCGTGCCCTCGTACTGGTTGAGGGCTTCCTCCAGCACTTCGCGGCTGGGCAGATCGAGATGGTTGGTCGGCTCGTCGAGCAGCAGCAGGTTCATCGGCCGCACCAGCATCTTGCACAGCGCCAGCCGCGCCTTCTCCCCGCCGGAGAGCACCCCGACGCGCTTCTCCACCGCCTCGCCCTTGAACAGGAAGCTGCCCAGCATCGAGCGGAGGCGCGGGCGCAGATCCAGCGGCGCCACCGACTCCATCTCCTCGAGCACCGTGGCCTCGGCGTCCAGTTCATCGAGCTGATGCTGGGCGTAGTAACGGCGCACCACGTTGTGCCCCAACTCCAGCTCGCCGTCGTCGTAGTCGACCTTGCCCGCCAGCATCTTCAAGAGCGTCGACTTGCCGGCGCCGTTAGGGCCCATCAACGCGATCCGCTCCCCGCGGCGCAGCATCAAGTTCAGCGAGCGATAGACCTCGTTGTCGCCGTAGCTCTTGGCCAGGTTCTCGATGCGCACGGCGATGTCGCCGCTGCGCGGCGCAGGGGGGAAGCCGAAGCGCACGCTGCCCCCCCGGGACTCGACGTGGATCGTCTCCTGTTTCTCCAGCGCCTTGATCCGCGACTGGACCTGCTTGGCCTTGGTGTTCTTGTAGCGGAAGCGTTCGATGAAGCGCTCGACCTTGGCCCGCTCCTTGGCCTGCTGTTTGGCCGCGGCCTCCAGCCGTTCTTCCCGTTCGGCCCGCTCGGTCAGGTAGTTGTCGTAGGAGCCGGGGAAGCGGGTGATCACCCCGCGGTCCAGCTCGACCACCTCGCGCACCATTCGGTTGAGGAAATAGCGATCGTGGGAGACGACCACGAAGGCCCCTTCATAGGCGTCGAGGAATTGCTCGAGCCAGTCGATCGCCTCCAGGTCCAGGTGGTTGGTCGGCTCGTCAAGCAGCAACACGCCGGGCTCGCCCAGCAGCAAACCGGCGAGGACCACCCGCATGCGCCAGCCGCCCGAGAGCTGCTCCACGTCGGCGTGGTGCAGATCCTCGGTCACGCCGAGGCCCGAGAGGATCGCCCGGGCCCGGGCCTCGACCTCATCGCCGCCCAACGCCTCGAACTGCTGGCGCAGCTCGCCGTAGCGTTCGGTCATTCCCGCCAGGCCCGGGTCCCCCTCGGATAGCCGGGACATCTCCCGCTCGAGTTCGGCGAGCCGGTCCTCCAGGGTGCGCACCTCGGGGAAGCCGGCCAGCACCACGTTGAGCACCGAGCCCCCTTCGATGGTCTCGACCTCCTGGGACAGATAGCCGATCCGCAGCGCGTTGGGCTTCTGCACGCTGCCGCCGTCGGGGCGGTCCTGTCCGGTGATCATGCGCAACAGGGTGGTCTTGCCCGCCCCGTTGGGACCGACGAGCCCTACCCGGGACTGGGGCTGGATCGTCCAGCTCAGTCCGTCGAACAGGACCTGCGGCCCGAATTGCCGCTCGATGCCTTCCAGTCGAATCACGCCCTGCCACCCTGCACGGTCCGCGCGAACCGGACCCAACGGGATTGACCCGCTGCTGCGTTTTCGGGAGAATCCCGCGAACGTACCGACTCAAGCTACAACGAAAGGGCCCCCTGATGGAATCCGGAGAAAGCCTTGAACAGCTAGGCGCAGGCGTCGGCCTGATCATGACCATGGTGATCGCCCTGGGAATCGCCCTGATTCCCCAGATCATCATCAACCTGCTGCTCACCTCGATCCTCAAGGGGATTCCCGAGCAGTACCGCCAGACCTCGCCGCTGATGATCTGGCTGCTGCTGGTCCCCTGCGTCAACGTGATCCTGGGATTCTTCGTCTATCCCAAGATCCCCGACTCGTTCCGCGCCTACTTCGCCGCCCAGGGAGACCACAGCCATGGCGACTGCGGACAGACCCTCGGCTGGGCCATCCCGGTGCTGTTCCTGGCGAGCGTGATTCCCTACCTGGGCTGCGTCACCGCCGTCATCGGATTGGTGCTCCTGATCATCTACCTGATCAAGCAGTTCGAGTTGAAGAAGATCGTCGAAGGCGGCTCCTCGGCATCCGCCGTCTGATCGGAAACGCCGGATGGCAGGCGGACGCATCTCCGGGGCGGTCAAGGCCGGCGGCTTGCTGGCCGCGGCCGCCCTGGCCGTGTCCTTTGCCTACACCCCGGCCACCCTGCCGCAGATGCCGCTGTGCTGGTTCTCCCGGCTGACCGGGATGGCCTGCGGCGGCTGCGGGCTGACCCGTGCGGTCTGCTCGATCTCTCACGGCGACTGGCGCGCCGCCTGGGAGTTCAACCCCTTCAGCTTTGCCTGTTACGGCGTGCTGTGGCTGATCGCGGCGTTGCCGCTGATCGAATACGCCTCCCCGGGAGCCGCCGGGCGGATCCTGCGCAGCCGCCCGGCCGCCATTGCCGGCGGGGCGCTGATCGTCGGCATCACCCTGCTGGGTATCTCGAGGATTCACGGCGCCGGCTGACCCCTTTGGGCCTCGTGTGGTTTCCGCGGTTTCGCGGAATTATATTTTGCCGCGAACGCCCTTCGGCGAACGCGAGGCCATGTGCGCATCCAATTTGATTTCAATAAGTTAGCGACCGCGACCCTCTGCATCCTGACGGTGGCCCTGGCCCTCGGCGGGGCGGTCCCCGCCTCGGCGGAGACCTGGCCCTACCGGCTGGAGATCCCCGAGGGGCGCCGGGCCGGCTTCGAACTCGCGTTCGATGTCGAACACAAGGGCGTGCTGGCCATCGAGGCCGAATGGACCGGTCTGCCGGTCCTGACCTTCAAGATCGAGCCCCCCAACGGCCTCGGCATCGTGCGCCGTTCGGGCCCCTCCCCGCAGCGGATCGAGGTGCTGGTCGACGAGCGCGGCCTCAGCACCAACGGCCAGTGGAAGCTGTCGATCCACTCCCTGGCCAACGGCAAGGGGGGCGACGGCATGCTGTGGTTGATGTTGCCTGACGATGCGCCGCCGCCGCCGCCACCCCCGTCGGACCCG
>CAZBZH010000476.1:0-3997 GCA_964496265.1 uncultured Acidobacteriota bacterium
GATGTCGCCCCAGGTGGCGTAGTCGTGGACCAGGGTCACGCCCGGGGTCGTGGTCTCGATGCGGGCGCGGATGTTGGTCGAGGTCAGGTCATCCCGCTGGTTACGCAGGGTCACCGCCATGGTGACCAGTTCGCCGGGGTCCACGCCGCCGTCGGTGTTGCCGTAGTTCGGGTCGTTGTCGACGATCTCGACCTCCTCGAGCCGCAGCCCGAAGACCTCCTGCACCGCGGCGAAGGCGTCGACCCGGCCGCTGCCGTATGTGTTGTCCTTGCCCGGCGCGCCCCGGTCGATCGAGGTCAGCTCCAGCGCGTTCTTGATCTCGTCGTGGGTCAGGCCGGGGTTGACCGACTTCATCAACGCCACGGCGCCGGCCACGTGGGGCGTGGCCATCGAGGTGCCGCTCTTGAACGAGTAGCCGGTGCAGATGTTGTGGCTCTCGGTGCTGACCCCCGGCGCCGAGACGTCCGGCTTGATCAGGCCGGGCGGGTAGGGGTGGTCGTTGAACGGCGCGACGTTCTGCCAGGTGACCGGGCCGCGGCTGGAGAAGCCCGCGGCATCTTCATCGCAATCGACGGCGCCGACGCTGATGATCCGCGGCACGTCACCGGGGGTGCGGACGTTGTCGGGATCGTTGCCCGAGCCCTCGTTCCCCGCGGCGATGACCAGCGCGGTTCCCGCCTCGATGGTGTTCTCCGAGTTCTGGCGCCAGGTCGCGCGGTCGGGATTGTTGCTGTGGGGCCAGCCCAGGCTCATCGAGATGGCGTCGGCGCCGTTCTCGGCGGCGTACTGCATGGCGTTCCACACGTCGACCTCGTCGGAGAAGGTCAGGCCGACGCGGATGATCATGATCTCGGCGTCGGGGGCCATCCCCGCCTGGGTCCCGGCGGTGCCGTCTCCGGCGACGGTGCCGGCGCAGTGCGAGCCGTGGGAGTTGTCGTCGCTGGGGCGGTTGTCGTTCTGATCGAAGTCCCAGCCGACCAGATCGTCGACGAAACCGTTGCCGTCATCGTCGATGCCGTTCTCGTCGTCGGGGTCCATCACCTCGCCGTCCCCGTCCAGGTCCTCGCCGGGGTTGACCCAGACCTGGTTGACGATGTCCGAGTGGCTCCAGCAGACGCCGCTGTCGATCACGGCGATGACCGCGCCTTCCCCGGTGGCGCCCAGTTCGTTCCAGACCCGGGGCGCGTCCATCTGTTCGACACCGCACTCGATGGCGGAGACGCCGAGGGGGCCCGTCGGCTGCTCGGCCTGGAGGTCGTCGGCGGGTTCGTGTCCCAGCTCGACGTTGACCTTGGGGTTGTGGTTGACCCAGGCGACCTCGGGGCGGGCGGCAATGCGCCGGATCAGATCGGGCGTGGCGTCGACGCCGATCACGTTGCCGATCCAGAGCGGCCGTAGGCGGGCGACCCGGCCCGAAGCCTGTTCGATGCGCAGCGTGTCCAGCAGCGGTCCCTGGTGGGCGGCGGCGGTGCGTTTCAACAGCGCCAGCGCGGCTCCCCGGGCCTCGTCGCCGCGCAGGCCGGCGGTGGCCAGCCGGATCGATTCCAGCGAGGCCTGTTCCCGGAGCACGATGCTGACCGGGATCCGTTCGCCGGGATCTGCCTGTTCAAGAACCTGGCCCAGCGGCGGACGCAGTCCGTCGGGGTATTGCCCGTCTCCGGCCAGGGCGAAACTCGCGATCAGAACCGTGAGGGTGAACAGGGCTGCGGTGCGCGGGGTCAACGACATGGCCTCTCCTCGACAGGCTGGCGGGCGCACGTCGCGCCCTTATCGGGAGGGGGGAATGCCCTGTGTATACGACGATCCCGGGGGCAAGTAAAGCCGCTCCGGGGCCACCGGATTGGTGCACCTCGACGGAACGCGAAGCCGACAGGCGATCAGACCGTTCCGAGCTTGCGATCTTTTTTGCGGGGGTTGGCGTCGAGCAGTACCGCGACCCAGCGCAGGTCCTCGGTGTTCTCGAGCATGATCTTGACCACCATGGTCATCGGCACCGAGACCAGCATGCCCACCGGCGGCCAGACCCATCCCCAGAAGATCACCGAGGCGAAGACCACCAGCGTCGAGATGCCGAGCCGTCGCCCGAGGAGCTGAGGTTCGAGGAAGCTGCCCAGCAGCAGGTTGACCGAGAGGAATACCGCGGCGACCGCCAGGGCCGGGCCGAGCCCCTCGAACTGCACGATCGCCAGCAGGATCGGCGGGATCGAGGCGAAGATCGACCCGAGGGTCGGGATGTAGTTGAGCACGAAGGCCAGCAGACCCCACAGCACCGGGAAGTCGATGCCGATCGCCCACATGGCCAGGCCGACCAGGATGCCGGTGCCCAGGCTGACGGCGGTCTTGACCGAGAGGTAACGCTGGATCTCGAGCTGGATGTGGCGGAAGCGGGCGGAGCTGCGGCCGCTACGGCCGAAGGCCCGTTCCAGCTTGGCCGGGAAGCCCGCGACCTCGGCCAGCATGAACACCGACGCCAGGAACACCAGCACGGCGTTGGACAGTACCGCCACCGCGCCGCGCATGGAGCTGGTGACCCAGCCGAACAGCTGGCCGGGATCGATCCATTCCCGGGCCTCTTCCCGGGAGACCTCGATGCCGTAGCTCTGCAGCAGGGTGATGATGTCGTCGGCCCGCTGGCGCAGGATCGCCTCGTAGCGGGGTACGGCGTCGATGAACGCCTGGATCGACCCGCCGACCAGCACGATCACCGCGCCGAGGACCAGCAGGTCCGCGCCGACGGTGAGCAACATCGCCAGCGCCGGATGCATGTACTTGCGCAGCCAGTTGAGCAGCGGCAGGCTGACCATCGTGATGAACACGGCGATCAGAAAGGGCTGCAGCAGGGCCGCCGCCGCCTTCATCCCGGCGATCAGCACGACGAAGCAGGCCAGCAGCAACAGCGCTCGGCCGCCTCGATCGGCTGCAGCGGGGATCGGCAGATTCATATAGCTATCTTTATCCGGCGCCGGGCCGGCGGCAAGATCAATCGAGGGCCGGCCGGGTGGCCCAGCCCAGGGTCACGGTCCGGGCGAGCATGAATAGCGCCATCGCCGCCCAGAGCCCCCAGGCGCTCTCGAAGCGCAGCGCGATCAAAGCCGCCGGCAGGAAGACCACCAGGGTGCTGACCAGCATCGCCCGGCGCAGGGTCGGGCCAGCGGTGAGCCCGAGGAAGAATCCGTCGAGCATGTAGGCCAGGGAGCCGAAGACCAGCACCGGGATCAGCCACGGGCTGAGCGCCACCGCCCGGTCGATCACGTCGCCGTGGGAGGTCAGCAGGCCCAGCAGGGGGCGGGGAGCGATCAGCACCGCCGCCAGCACCGCGATCGCGAAGCCCTCGCCGACCCACAGCGACAGCCGCAGCAGTCGCCGCAGCCCGGCCCGGTCACCCCGGCCGTGGAGCATGCCGGCGATGCTCTCGGTGGCGAAGGCGGCGCCGTCGATCAAGTGCGCCGCCAGGGTCAGCACCCGCAGCAGGATGGTGTTGGCCGCCAGGAGCTGCACCCCCAACATCGCTCCGAAGTTGGTGAAGACGGCGAAGCTCGAGACCAGGCACAGGGTGCGGATCAGGATGTCGGCGTTGAGCTTCATCACCTCGACCAGCCGGGCCCGGTCGAGCACCTCGCTCCAGATCCAGCGGCTGCGCTTGCGGCGGCTCAGCAGGATCAGCCCGGCGCCCAGGCACAGGTACTGGCTGAGCATGGTGCCGAGGCCGGCACCCCGGGCGGCCCAGCCCAGCTCGACGATGAACAGATAGTTGAAGGCGACGTTGCCCAGGTTGGCCACGGCGGTCATCGCCAGGGCGGCGCGCCCCTCGGCCCGGCCGAGGAACCAACCGACCAGGGCGAAGTTGCACAGCGCTGCGGGGGCGCCCCAGATGAGGGCATCGAAGTAGTCCCGGGCCGCGTCCTCGACCCCCGGGTCTCCCTGGAGCACCGCCAGCCCCAGTTCACGCAGGGGCCACTGCAGCAGCAGGATCACCCCGGCGATGGCGAGCGCCAGG
>CAZBZH010000477.1:0-3996 GCA_964496265.1 uncultured Acidobacteriota bacterium
TCTTGTCCTCGGAGCCGAGCTTGCCCGGCATACTCGGTATTCGTAGATCTGAGCCGCGCTTTCCCGGGCCCGGCTCGCCAAGGAGAACCCCCATGGCCAAACACACCAGCGTGACCCTGGGAGATCGCTTCGAGCAGTTCTTTGCGGGCCAGAGGGTTGAAGCCTTGCGCGCGGCGCTAGTCGATGGCGAACTAAGCGGCGAAGACAGCCCGCTCGATATGGACGAGGTCATTCGCAGCGCTCGACGCGAAGCAGGGTTGGATGCGTGAGATCCTTCGGACCTTCGATTCAGATCGCTCGACGAAACGCGCCGGGAGTGATGCCGTGGGCTTCTCGGAAGACACGGTAGAACTCCCCCGCCAGATCGCCCAGGCTGAGCTCCGGATTGCGCCAGGGCTTCTGCTGCTCCAGGTACTCGCGTAGCCGCGCGACATCGTTGGCCAGCCGCGGATCCTCGGCCGAGGGCCGCAGGCGCAGCGCCCTAGTCCGGCTTCTCGTCGTCCGCCGGAAGCGGGCGCTGGGTGCCCAACTCCGAGATCTTGCGATGCAGGTAGGTGCGCTGTAGGCCGAGCAGGCTCGCGGCGGCGGTGACATTCCAGCCTGTGCTCCGTAGCACCTGCTCGATGTACTCCTTCTCCGCGCGGCGCCGGAACTCCCGCAGGGAAAGGGGTGGCTGGCCGGACTCCGGCCTCAGCAACGAATCGAGTGTGCCCCCGGAACCGCCCCAGTCGGCGGGCAGGTCCTCGGGCGTCAGCGGGTCGCCGCCGAGAATCACCAGACGCTCGCAGAGACTGATCAACTCGCGGACGTTTCCCGGCCACCGGTAGCTCTCGAGGCGGACGTAGACTTCGGGCACGACCCGGCGCTGCCGGGTCTTGTGCCGCAGACGGAAGCGTTCGAGGAAGTGATCGAACAGCAGCCGTACGTCCCCCTCCCGGTCTCGTAGGGGTGGCACCTCGATGGGGACGTGGGCCAATCGGAAATAGAGGTCCTCGCGAAACGCCCCCTCACGCACCGCCTGAGACAGGTCGGCGTGGGTCGCCGAGACGACACGCACATCCACCGCCCGTTCATCCCGGCCGCCAATGCGCCGAACACGGCCATCCTCCAGCACGCGGAGCAGGCGGCTTTGCAACTCCAGCTCCATGTCCCCGATCTCATCGAGAAACAGCGTACCGCCGTCCGCGGCCTCGAACAGGCCCGCCTTGTCCGACGTCGCGCCGGTAAAGGCTCCCTTCACGTGGCCGAACAGCTCGGACTCGATCAGCTGCGGAGGGATCGCCGCGCAGTTGATCTTGATGAACGGGCCCTTGGCCCGGGCTCCCAGCCGATGCAACGAATCGGCGACCCGCTCCTTGCCGGTGCCGCTTTCACCCTGAATCAGCACCCGCGCATCGGTGGACGCGGTCCGTGCGATGCGGGTGCGCAGCCGGTCCATCGCCGCGGAGTTGCCGAGCAAGCGCCGGTCCTCGTCCAGCTCGGCCCGCAGGCTCGCCACCTCGCGGCGCAGAGCGGTCGTCTCCAGCGTGTTGCGCACCGACTGAATCAGGCGCTCGCGGCTGACCGGTTTCTCGATGAAATCGTGGACGCCGAGCTTCAGCGATTCGACCGTCTCGCCGATGGTGGCCTCCCCGGAAACGATGATGGTCGGAGGCAGACGGCCCTCGTCGATCAGACGCCGCAGCAATTCCACGCCGCTGATGCCGGGAAGCCGCACGTCGACCAGCAGCAGGTCGGGCAGGAAACCGGATTGCAGCTGCTCGAGCGCGGCCTCGGCTCGGTCCACGGAGACCGTTTCCAGCCCTTCTTCTCTGAGTTGAAACTCGAGGGCCGCGCGGATCTTTGCGTCATCTTCGACGATCAGGGCCTTACTCATCGCGCGATTATAGGGTCATCCGAAAGGTCGATCCGGCCGGCGAGGTCTCGATCAACTCCAGGTCCCCGCCATGGTCCAGCAGGATCTTCTTCGAGATCGCCAGCCCCAGCCCCATGCCCTCGCCGATCGAGCTCGTCGTCACGTAGGGCTCGAACAGCCGATCGCGCACCGACGCGTCGACCCCCGGTCCGTCGTCCACGACGTCGATCACCGCGAGCTGCCCCTCGGATCGCACTTCGAACCTCAGCGTGCCTGTTGCGGCGCCGAGGGCGGCGGCGCTGTTGTCCCCGAGGTTGACCCATACCTGGCGCAGCATCTCCCGGTCGACGTCGGCCTCGGCGTCCGACTCGACGTGCAGCGAGAGCCGCAGGTTGGGCCACGCATCGGCGTAGCTCGCGATGAACTCGCGCAACAGCTCCGCCAGATCGGTCCGCTTGAGCCGCGGAGCGGGCAGCCGCGCGAAGGAGGTGAAGTGCTCGCTGAAACGGCGGAGCCGCTCGACCTCGCCCATTGCTCCCTGGGTGAGCCGGCGTAGCTCGGCAGGATCCCCCGCCTCGATACCATCGGATAGACGCGTGAGCTCGAGTTTGAGCGCCGTGAGCGGCGTACGCATCTCGTGAGCCTGGCGCCGGGTTGCTTCCTGCCAGGCCGAGAGATTGTCGAGGGCCGCCAGACGCTTTCGATCGCCGGCGATTCGCCGTGACGTGTCCTCGATCATCGCGGCAATCCGGCCGATCGTGTCACGCTTCCGGTCCGCCACCTGGACCTCGGCACTCCCCGCGGCGAGCTGGGTCAGGGCTTGCTGTAGGTTCGAGAGCCGCCGGGCGTGGCGCGCCTGACGCACCGCGTAACCCGCCGCAATGACGACAACGACCCCGGCGAACAGCACCAACGTGATGGTGTTGTAACGACGGATCAAGCCGGTACGGCTACGCTCGAGAATCTGCAGCCGCTGAACGGTGGTCTCCAGCGCCTCGAACCGTGCCCGGTACTCCGGCTCCCGTTCCGGGTCGAGATCCGCCAAGCGCTTCTGGTCCTCGAGGGACTGCCACAGCTGCGACGAAACATCCGGATGAAAGCCGAAAGCGAGGGAGGTCGCCGCCAACTGCCGCTGCAGCAGGTGAAAGACCCCCGCCGCGATGCCGACCATCAGCAGGAGCGCGAGCAGGGTCGAGGTCCACTTCATGGCCGTTCCTCGCGGGGCGGCAATGGGATCACCCAATCGTAGGACGTGACCGGCCGCCGCTGGATCGAAGTGGCGACCAGCAGGGTGAATACCCGCTCGACGCTACCGCCTCCCGCCTGCACATTGCTCCCCTCAATCCCGCCTTCGGCACGGCTGACCGATTCGCTGTACCAACGTTGGGTGTCGAGCTCCTCCGAGCGGGAGAATGGAAGCACCTCGAGCGCGATGCGTGCTGGACGCGAAGATCGTCGCACGGACTCCCCGTCGAGCACGACCAGGCGCAACTCGGACCACCAGCGGGTAAGCGCCTGCAGCGAGTCGAGGGATACTCTCTGAGCCTCGCCGCGGCCATCGAGCAGCGTGACCAGGTAGACCTCATCCCACAGCTCGTAGCGGATCTCCACCCGGGCCGCACCCTCGGCCTTGCCCCCCTCCTTTCCCGGAGCGCTGGCACGGAAGAGGAAGGTGGTCGTCAATCCGCTGCGCAGCTCCGGTGCGATCTCGGGTGAGTCGAGAATCGGCGGCAGGCCGGAAAGGACCATACGGTTGGCCTTGTCCCGAGACAGGACCGGATCCGCAGCGGCGACTGCCGGTACGGTGAGCAGTAAGCAGGCGACCATGATGCACACAGCGCCGCGCATCATCGGCCCACATCCACGTAGGAGACGCGGAGTTTGAAGATGCCCCACGAGTTGCGGAAGGCCAGCCCCGAGCTGGCACGGTAGCCGGCGAGCGGATTGTCCGGCAGCTGAAAGCTCGGGCTGGTGCCTGCATGGGACAGCTCGAGCTCGTTCAGCCAGCGCAGCTCACCCTGGCCACGCTCCTTCTTCCCGGCGTAGAGCAGCATCGAATGGCCGAAGCCGAGCCTCGCGTCCCAGCTGGTTGCGTCTCCGGAGACCAACCGGCGGCCGGCGTCGGGGACGTTCTCGAAGCG
>CAZBZH010000478.1:0-3995 GCA_964496265.1 uncultured Acidobacteriota bacterium
GGAGTGGGGCAAGGGCTCCAGGGCGCCATGGAGGATCGGGTAGCGGATGAGCATGCCGTCGGCGTCGGGGTCTTCGGCGGGGGTGCCGTCGGCGGCGGCCGGTGCTGCGGCGGCGCCCGCTCCGGCGGCCGGGGGAATCGGCGTGAGCAGGTCGTCCCCGGCGTCCAGCGGCGCGGCGGCGATGGCTTCCGCCTCCTCACGCACCGGCGCGGCCTGGGCTTCCTCCAGTCCGAGGCTGTCCCGCAGCCGGTCGAGGAAGATTCGCTCGGGGCCCGAGGTGCTGCCGTCGGCGTCGCACACATGCACCGCCATCTCGAAGGCCAGGGTTCGGGCTTCGCTGGAACCCAGCGCCGCGGTCTCCGCGTTCAGGTCGGTCTTGCCCAGGATGACCCTCTGGTAGATCGCCGGCGCCGACGGCACGTCGTCGAACCCGTCGAAGATCTGCTTCAACCGCTCCCGCTCGGAGTCGGACTTGCTTCCGTCGGCGAGGGCGGCCATCAGACAGATGGCGGTAATGGCTTCCTGTTCACGAGGCTCCATGCGGGCAGACTCCTTCCCTTGGTGATGCCGGTGGTACGTCGCGGCGCGGGCTTCGGTTCCCTATCTGCGCGAATCCCTTTCCTAGCGAGGCAATCTCACGATTGCCGCCGGGGACCCGCTAGAGGCCGAAGCGGGAGGGCGCGTAGGGTGCCGGGTCGATCGCCGGGGTGTTGCCGCCGATCATGGCCGCGAGCAACTCGCCGGTCGCCGCGCTCTGGCTCATGCCCAGCACCCCGTGGCCGCAGCCGAGCCAGACATGAGGCGCCTGCTTCAGCGGGCCGATCAGCGGCACCTCGTCGACGCTCATCGGCCGCCAGCCGAACCAGTCCTCGCCGGGACCCAGGTCCAGCGGATGGTCGAGGAAGCCCCGCGCTCCCTCCAGCAGCTTGTCCAGCCGCCCCCGGTTGAGTGTGGCGTCGAAGCCGCAGAACTCCATGGTGCTGCCCAGCCGAAATCCGTGAGGCCAGGGGGTCGCCACCACCTTGGGCTCGAAGAAGTACAGCGGCGTGTGCATCGGTTCGACGGCGACCGGCCAGGTGATCGAGTAGCCCTTGGCCGGTTCGACCGGAAGGCGGGCGCCGAGGGGCGGGGCCAGAGCCGTGGCCCAGGGGCCGGCGGCCAGCACCAGGTGCTCGGCGCGGTACTCCCCTTTCGATGTCTCGACCCGGACCGGCCCGGCGCCGACCGCTGTGGCGGCGGCGGCGGAACCGGATGCCCCGGCATGCGAAGCAGCGGCGACGATGCGCTGAACCTCCACGTCGCACTCGACCGCCACCCCCTTTCCACTCACCGCCTCGGCGAGGGACGCCACGTAGCGGCCGGGATCGATGTGGGCGTCGTCGACGGCGTAGATCGCGCCGGCGAGCCCCTGGCGCAGCAGCGGCTCCCGCTCCCGGGCTTCGGCACCGCTCCAGACCTGATGCCGCACGCCGAGCTCGCGCATCTGCTCGTGAGCCTCGACGTCATGCTCCAGCGCCGCCTGACTGCGAAACACGGTGGTCAGGCCGCCGGGGCTGAAGGCGCCGTCGAGCTGTTCTTCCCGCACCATCTCCTCGATCAGCCGCCGCGTCTGGCGCAGCAGCGCCGAGCGGGCGCGGGCCGCCTGGGCGCGATGCCCCTCGGTGCAGCGCCGGGCAAACCCGAGTAACCAACCGATGCGCGACGGCGACAGGGTCGGCGCGATGCGCAGCGGGGCCCCGGAGTCAAGCAGCGCCCCCGCCGCCGCCTTGAGCGACGACGGCTGGGTCAGCGGATCGGCATGGGATGGGGTGATCAGACCGCAGTTGCCCAGCGAGGTTTCCCGGCCGGGCTGCCCTCGTTCCAGCAACGTCACCGCGGCGCCGGCGCGTGCCAGGAAATAGGCGGTGCTGAGGCCGATCACGCCGGCCCCGATCACCAGCACGTCGGCGTGCTTTTTTGCCGCGGTTTCGACCATCTGCGAAACGATACGCGACTGTACCGTCCCTCGCTCTCAAAAAAGCGGAAGGGTCCGGGCCCCTATGGCAGACTATGGCGTCTGTCGCTATTCAAACGGAGAAAAGCATGTTCCGTCGGATCCGGCCCCTACTGATTCTGCTGTTCGCGGCTCTGCTGATCGCCTCCCCCGCCGTCGCCAAGAAGGGCAAGAAGGGTGAGAGCGAGGAGGGCCCGAAATCGAAGATGAGCGCCGAGACCTTCCACGGTCTCGAGATGCGGGGCCTGGGCCCGGCGCTGATGTCCGGCCGCATCGCCGACATCGCGATCCATCCGGACAAACAGAACACCTGGTACATCGGCGTCGGCAGCGGCGGCGTGTGGAAGACCGACAACGCCGGCACCACCTGGAAGTCGATCTTCGACGGCCAGAAGTCCTACTCGATCGGCTGCATCACCATCGACCCGCGGCATCCCGACGTGATCTGGGTCGGCACCGGCGAGAACGTCGGCGGCCGCCACGTGGGTTACGGCGACGGCATCTATCGCAGCCGGGACGGGGGCGCCCACTGGGAACACCTGGGCCTCGAGAACTCGGAGCACATCGGCAACATCATCGTGCACCCCGAGAACTCCGACGTGGTCTACGCCGCGGTGCAGGGGCCGCTGTGGTCCCCCGGCGGCGATCGCGGTCTGTACAAGACCGTCGACGGCGGACAGAACTGGGAAAAGATCCTCGGCGGCGGCGAGTACACCGGCGTCAACGAGGTGCGGATGGATCCCCGGGACCCCGAGGTGCTCTACGCCGCGACCCATCAGCGCTACCGCAACGTCGCCGCGCTGATCAACGGCGGCCCGGAAACCGGGATCCACAAATCCACCGACGGCGGCAAGACCTGGCGCGAGCTGACCCACGGCCTGCCCAAGAAAGACATGGGCAAGATCGGCCTGGCGATCTCGCCGATGAAGCCGGACGTGATCTACGCCACCATCGAGGTCGGCCACCGCGACGGCGGCTTCTTCCGCTCCACCGACGGCGGCGAGCACTGGGAGAAGCGCAACGACTACATCTCCGGCGGCACCGGCCCGCACTACTACATGGAGATCTTCGCCAGCCCGCATCACTTCGACCACGTCTACCAGATGGACGTCTGGATGCACTTCACCGATGACGGCGGCAAGAGCTTCAACCGGGTCGGCGAACAGGCCAAGCACAGCGACAACCACGCCCTGGCCTTCAACCCCAAGGATCCGGACTACCTGCTGGCCGGCTGCGACGGCGGCCTGTACCAGAGCTGGGACCGGGGCAAGACCTGGACCTTCGTGGCCAACCTGCCGGTGACCCAGTTCTACAAGGTCGCGGTGGATTACGACGAGCCGTTCTACAACGTCTACGGCGGCACCCAGGACAACAACACCCAGGGCGGCCCCTCGCGCACCGACAACATCAGCGGCATCCGCAACAGCGACTGGTTCATCACCCTGTTCGGTGACGGCCACCAGCCCGCGGTGGATCCGACCAACCCGGACATCGTCTACTCCGAGTGGCAGGAAGGAAACCTGACCCGCTACGACCGGCGTACCGGCGAGATCGTCTACATCCAGCCCCAGCCGCGGGAGGGAGAGCCCTCCGAACGTTTCAACTGGGACGCGCCGATCTTGATCAGCCCCCACGACCCGGCGCGGCTGTACTTCGCCAGCCAGCGGGTGTGGCGCAGTGACGACCGGGGGGACAGCTGGCGCCCGGTCAGCGGCGACCTGAGCCACGGCAAAGATCGTCTGACCGAGCCGATGATGGGGCGGGTGCAGAGCTTCGACGCGGTTTGGGATCTGTGGGCCATGTCCAAGTTCGCGACGATCACGTCGCTGTCCGAATCGCCCAAGGTCGAGGGCCTGCTCTACGCCGGCACCGACGACGGCCGGGTGCAGGTCAGTGAGGACGGTGGCCAGAACTGGCGGGCGATCGATTCGCTCCCCGGCGTGCCCGACGGCTTCTTCGTCAACGACATCAAGGCGGACCTGCACGACGCCGACACCGTCTA
>CAZBZH010000479.1:0-3978 GCA_964496265.1 uncultured Acidobacteriota bacterium
CATGCGCGTGTATTCGTCTTCGCGCTGCTGGTCCTGGTGTCCGGCGCCCCCGGCGTTCACGCCGAGGACGATGACAAGGACGAGAAGGCCGGCCAGAGCACCTACGTCGAGAGCGTCAAGGTCACCGCACGTAAACGGGAGGAGGACCTGCAAGAGGTTCCGATGTCCGTCGCGGCGCCGACCGAGGAGGTGCTACGCCAGCGCGGCGCCCAGAACATCGAGGACGTCGCGGCCAACGTCGCCGGGTTCAACGTACAGAACCTCGGTCCCGGCCAGAGCCAGGTGGCCATGCGTGGTGTATCCGCCGGTCAGATCGTCCGCGACCAACCGGGGGTCAAGGAGCAGGTCGGCGTCTACCTCGACGAGTCGGTGATCTCCCTCTCGCTGTTCACCCCGGACATCGACCTGTTCGACACGTCGCGCATCGAAGTGCTGCGCGGTCCTCAGGGAACCCTGTTCGGCTCCGGATCCCTGTCGGGCACGGTGCGCTACATCACCAACCAGCCGGAGATCGGCAAGGACGAGACCTTCGGTGAGTTCAACTTCACCTCGGTCGACGGCGGCGAGTTCGGCGGTGACGTCAAGCTGGCGACCAACCTGCCCCTGAGCGATCGCTCCGCCCTGCGCGTCTCGGCCTACTCCTCGAGCATGCCCGGCTTCATGGATGCCGTGCGCCCCGATCTGCAGATCGACCGGGACGTCAACAGCGGCGACCGCACCGGCGCGCGCATCGCCCTGCGCTACGAGCCCAACGCCAATTTCAACATCACCCCGCGGATCATCTACCAGGAAGTCGAGATGGACGGCTGGAACCGCATCGACGACTACAACATCCTGGCGAACCCCTTCACCACCACCCGTCCGGCGGTGACCCTGGGTGAGCGGGAGCAGTTCACCCAGCTCGAAGAGGAGTTCACCGACGAGTTCTTCCTGTTCGACGTGACCCTGAACTATGACTTCGGCGGCGCCGAGTTGACCTCGGTCACCTCCTACACCGACCGGGACATCCTCGTCGTTCGCGACGCCACTGCCCTTACCGCCAGCATCACCGGCGGCACTCTGGGCCTGCCCCAGGAGGTCTTCAGCCTCAACGCGCCGCTGGATGACGCGACCACCGCCGAGATGTTCACCCAGGAGCTGCGCATCTCCGGCGGCACTGACCGGGTCGAATGGGTCGGCGGCCTGTTCTACAGCACCATCGAGCGGGACTACGGCCAGGACCTGCTGGTCTTCGGCTTCGAGGATCTGTCCGGCATCCCGACCGAGGGGCTGCTGGCTCCCCGGGACAACCTGTTCTTCTCCCGTCTCGGCTACGACCTGGATCAGATCGCGCTGTTCGGCGAGGCCAACATCTCGATCACCGACCGCTTCGACCTGACCGTCGGCGGCCGTTTCTACGACTTCGAAGAAGACCGTACCCACGTGTTCGACGGCCTGTTCGGCAACGACGACAACGGGACCCTGCTGGTGGAAACCCCGGGCTCGGTCGAGGCCGACGGGTTCGTGCCGCGGGTCATCGCCAGCTTCGAACTCAACGACAACGTGCGGCTCAACGCCCAGGCCTCCCAGGGCTTCCGCCTCGGCGGCATCAACGACCCGCTCAACATCCCGCTCTGCACCCCGGAAGATGAAGCGACCTTCGGCGGCCGCGACACCTGGCGGGATGAAGACCTGTGGAACTACGAGATCGGCGCCAAGGCCAAGGTGATGGGCGGCCGGGGCACGGTCAACGTCGCCGCCTTCCTCGCCGACATCACCGACCTGCAGGCGACAGTCACCGCCGGCTCCTGCTCCTCCCGCCTGGTGTTCAACGTGCCCGAAGCCCAGAGCCAGGGCCTCGAGTTCGAGTTCGCCGCGGCACCCAACGAGAACTTCGACTTCGCCATCTCGGCCAGCCTGCTGGAGGCGGAGCTGAAGTCGACGATCACCTCGACCGACGGCGGCGGCAACGTCAGCGTGGTCAGCGGCATCCAGGACGGCAACCGGCTGCCCAGCGTCCCCGAACTGCAGGTGGCCGCCGCGGCGACCTACCAGTGGCAGATGGACAACAGCTGGCTGGGTTACCTGACCCTGGTCTACCAGCACGTCGGATCCCGCTTCACCCAGATCGGCGACCAGGCCGCGGGCTTCGGCACCGTCGACCTGCTGGCCTTCGATCCCAGCAACATCGGCGGACCGCTGACCCAGTCGACCTTCACCTTCAACCCGGAACTCCCCTCCTACGATCTGGTCAACCTGCGCCTCGGCTTCGCCGACGGGAAGTGGGACTGGGCCTTCTACATCAACAACGTGGGCGACGAGCGCGCGCTGCTCGCCCTCGACCAGGAGCGCGGCACCCTGGCGCGGGTCGGTTACCTGACCAACCAACCCCGGACCTACGGCGTGAGCACCCGCCGCAACTTCTAACCGCGACGCATCGCTCAAAGGGCAAGGGCCGCGCTTTCGGGCGCGGCCCTTTTTCTTGCCCGGAACCCGGCCTGGAACGAACGGCGCACGGCCCAGGCGCACGACGAACGACACTTGGCGCAGGCCAACCCGAAGCTACTGCTCGAGAAACTCCAGCAGGTCCTTGTAGCGGCGGCGGCTGACCTCGAGGCGAGCTTCATCCCGCATCACCACCTCGGCGTGGCCGCCCCCCAGGGGCACCACCTCGGCGACCGCATCCAGGTGCACGATGGCGGCCCGGGAGACGCGGAAGAACTGCCGGGGATCGAGACGCTTCTCCAGTTCGTTGAGAGTCGGCTGCATCCAGTAGTGGCCGTCCCCCGCCTGGAGCTTGGTCGCGCCCCCCTCGGACAGGAAGTAGAGCACCGCGTCGTGAGACACGACGTGGAAGCGTGAGCCCTTCTTGGCCAGCAGGCGCCGGGGGAACCCGGAAGCCTCGTTGACCTTCTCGGTCACCGCCCGGGGCGAGGCCGGCGCGCGCAGCCGCTCGATCGCCGCGTCGAGCCGGGCCTGGCTGACCGGTTTCAGCAGGTAGTCGACGGCATGGAGCTCGAAGGCGTCGACCGCATGCTGATCGTAGGCGGTGCAGAAGATGATCCGTGGCCGGGGGTCGGAGAGCGAGGACGCCACCTCGAGCCCACTGCAGCCGGGCATCTGGATATCGAGAAACGCCACGTCGGGCTTCAGCTCCGCGATCTGCTCCACCGCCTGAGGGCCGTCCTCGGCCTCGCCGACAATTTCGATGTCCTCGACGCCGGCCAACAACCGGCGCAGCCGCTCGCGAGCGGGCTCCTCGTCATCGACCAGCAGCACCCGGATCACGGCAACACCCGGGCGACCACCACGGTCAGATCGTCCGCCTGGACGCCGGCCCCGCGGTAGGCGTCGGCGCGCTCGACGATCCGCGCCCGCAGCTCGGCGGCGGAACCGCTGTCTTCGCGGATCCACCCGGCCAGCGGCGCCTCACCGAGCTCGACCCCCTCGGCGTTGGTGGTCTCGGTCAGACCGTCACTGAAAGCCACGATGGCGTCGCCGGGATCGAGCTGCACCCGCCCCGACTCGTAAGCAGCACCGTCGAACAACCCGACCACCATGCCGGTGCTGTCCAACCGCCGCACCTCACCGTCGGGCCGGATCCAGAGCGGGCGTTCGTGACCGGCGTTGACGTAGTGCAGGGACCGCTCTCTGGCGTCATAGACGCCGAGAAACAGCGTCACGTAGCGGTTGGCTTCGGTCGCTCCGCAGAGGCCGCGATTCAACTCGGCGGCAAGCCGGGCGGGATCGGCCGCGTGGTCGGTGAGCAGCATCTGCACCCGGGCCTGCAGCCCCGCCATGGTCAGCGCCGCGGGCAAGCCCTTACCGGCCACGTCGGCGACCACGATGCAGAGCTTCCCCTCGCCCACCGGCAGGAAATCATAGTAATCCCCGCCGATCTCCCGGGCGGGACGGCAACTGCCGTCATAGTCCAGGGTCGAGACCGCTCCCGCTCCCCGCGGGAACAGCGCCTGCTGGGTGCGCCCGGCCTCGGCCAGC
>CAZBZH010000480.1:0-3977 GCA_964496265.1 uncultured Acidobacteriota bacterium
CGAACCCGGCTCCAGCTCGAGGGCGCGGCGCAGGTGGGTTTCGGCGGCCTCGAAGTCACCGGTATCCAGGGCATTGAGGCCGGTCAGATGCGACCAGCGGAAGTTCTCGGGGTCGAGGGACTCGGCCCCCCGGTAGCAGGTGTCGGCGCCTTCCCGCAGCTCGTACACGTGGTAGAGCATGCCCAGTTCGCCGAGGGCGGTAGCGCCGGCAACCGGCGTGACCTCGGGGTCCTGCAACAGGTCCACGACTCGCTGTCGCATGGCCTGAACCTGCTGTTGCAGGCGCGGCTCGACCTGGGTCATATCCGGCTCGGGGACCTCGATCGACGCGGGGTCGACGGCCGGCGCGCCGCCACAGCCGGCAGCCGAAAGCAGCAGGCAGAGCGTCAGCAGCAGCGCCGACGCGGCGCCGGCGAAGCCGGGCCGGATCACGAACCCGAGGGGCTCTGCCCCTGGGTCAGCGTGGTGTACCGATCGATGTCTAGGCCGCGCCATACTTCTGCACTTCCATCGGGCCAGTGTACCGTCACCGACTCGACGACGGTAGCCGCCCCGAGGCCGACCAGCACCCGCGGATCGCGGGCGGACGCGTAGCTCCCGTCGGTACGCACCCGGCGCCAGCGTTTCTCGCCGCCGGCGAGGGTCACCTCGACCCGGGCGCCCAGCATGTCCCGCGGCGGGCTGCCGCCGACGAGGCGCAGCCCGAGCCAGTGGGAGTCCTGACCGACCTGGTTGACCAGCAGCTCGGCGGGGCCGTTGTTGTTGAGGATCAACACGTCGTGGTCCCCGTCGTTGTCCAGATCGCCGACCGCGGCTCCGCGACTCACCTCTTCCCGGGTGAAGGCCTCCCCGGCCTCGGCGCTGCGCTCCTCGAAACGGCCGTCTCCCACGTTGCGGAACAGCTGATTGGGCTGCCGCAGGGGGAAGGGAATATCCCGGCGAGCCTGCTCTTCGATGATCCGCACCTCTCCGTTGACGGTGAGGATATCGAGCCAGCCGTCGTTGTCGTAGTCGATGGCCGCCGCCCCGAAGGCGGTCGCCCAGCGGCTCGGCACTCCGAGACCGGTCGCGACCGACACGTCCTGGAACATCCCGCTGCCGTCGTTGCGGTAGACCGTGTTGGTCTCACCCAGCAGATGGGTCATGAACAGGTCGTCGTCTCCGTCCCCATCGAAGTCGTCGGCCTCGACCCCCATGCTGGCCTCGGCCTGCCCCTCGGCGTTGACCGCCGTGCCGCTCAGCATCGACTCGTCGGTGAAGCGGCCATCGCCCTGGTTGATCCAGAGCTGGTTCTCCCGGCCGTCGTTGGCCACGTAGAGATCGAGCCACCCGTCGCCGTTGAAGTCCGACGCGGTGGATCCGAGGGCGGAGCCGTACGCGCGCTGGATCCCCGACGGCAACGTCACGTCGACGAAGCGGCCGCCGTCGTTGCGGAACAGCCGGTCGGGCAGCGCGTCGTAGGCCATCGGCCCGCAGAAATCCAACGCACCGGTGACCCGGGTGCAGCGCTTGTCCGAGTCGAGGGGCGCGTGCACGTAGGCGCCGACGTAGAGATCCAGATCGCCATCCCGGTCGTAGTCGAAGAAACTGGCGGGAACGCTCCAGCGGGGGTCCTGCACGCCGGCCGCGTCGGCGACCTCCTCGAAGGTCCCGTCACCCCGGTTTCGCCAGAGCTGGTTGGGGCCCAGATTGGCCACGTAGAGATCGGTCCAGCCGTCGCCGTCGTAGTCGCCCGTCGCCACGCCCATGCCGTAGCCGAAGGCCTCGATCCCGCTGGCCTCGGTCACGTCGGTGAAGCGCAGGCTTCCGTCGCTATCGTTGCGCAACAGGCGATCCCGGGGCACGCCCGGCCCCTGGAAGGGGTACTGGGCGTCGGAGAGATCCTTACCGGGCTCGAGCACGTTGCCCTGCAACAGGTAGAGGTCGAGATCTCCGTCGTTGTCGTAGTCGAACACCCCGCAGCCGGCGGCGGTCACCTCGGCGGTGTACATCTTGCCGGTCATCCCGTTGAAATGGATGAAGTCGACCCCGCCGGCAACCGCCTGATCGATGAAGATCGGCCCGCTCCGGGACGGCGCGGAGGTACCGAGCCCGGCCGACGACGGCGAGCCACCCGCCCCGTCGCCCTCGGAAGGACAGCCGGCGGCCAGTAACGTCAAGCTGAAGAGAAGAATCAGGCCGGCTCGGCCCGTACCCTGTCGCTGCTTCAAGTTCGCGTCCCCGTCGCCCCGGGCGACCGGCGGTCACCCCTGTTGACCCACGGAACACGATCCGGGGGTCCGTCCCTGTTTACGAGCGGGTCAGTGCAAGTGGGTCCAGTCGGTGAAGACCGCCTCTTCCCCGTGATTCTGCACGTCGATCTGCAGTTTGGTCAGCACCTGGTCCCGGCGTGCCATCAACGCCTTGATCTGCCGACCGTTGAGATGCCGCCGGAGCAACTTCTTGACCTCATCGCCATCCAGCTGCTCGATGCTCTGGAACAGCTCCCGGGTCAACCGGTAGCGGCCGGCAAGGAAATGCTCGGGCACCTCCCTGGAGTTGCGGAAGCTGCGGGAGTGGTCGATCAGGTGCAGCCGGTTGTCCGCCGTGATCAGCTGGTTGCCGGTGTTGCGATCGTCGTTGTGGATCAGCGCGTCGAACACCGCCATCAGATCGCGCTGAAAGGCCAGCTCCTCGTCGGGTTCGACACCCTTCTCGCGGAACGCCTTCTCGGTGATCGCATCCTCGACCCAGAGGGTCAGCGCGCCGCGATCCGCTCCGATCGAACGCACCACGGTCACCGGAACCATGCGGATGCCCAGCTTGCGGGCGAGCAGGTACGCGGCCCGCTCGTTGTGGTAGCTGTCGGTAAAGGCCAACTGCACCGTGCCGTCCTGCAGCACCGCCCGGTCGATACGGGAATCCACGTGTTTGAACGCGGCCCGCAGCGTGACCCCGTCAAGTTCGAGGGTCACCCGCCGGGGACGGGTCACGCCGGTCCCGATCGGCTCGATCGAGACGACCTTTCCCTTGCGCAGGAAGCGTTCGAGCCCGGCGTCGTCGGTCAGGGCCTCGCCCGCCCACAACGGAGCCCAGAGCAGCAGGATCATCACCGGCAGCGCGAGGGCGCCCCGGCCATGCGATAAGCGCGGCATACCGCTATCTTAGCAGGGAGCCCGGCCGGCCGGGTCTTCAAGGGGTTCGGCGATGCTCGGCTTTCTCAGGGTGCTCCTGGCGCGTCACGGCGAGACCGAATGGAACGCGATCCGCCGCGTCCAGGGGCACAGCGATATCCCGCTCAACGAGCGGGGGCACGCCCAGGCGGCGGATCTGGCCCGGCGGCTCGAATCGATCCCCCTCGACCACATCTACACCAGCACCCTGCAGCGCAGCATCCAGACCGCCGAGCCGCTGGCCGTTCGCGCGCCGACGACCCAGCTCGAGGAGCTCAACGAGCAGGCCATGGGCATGTTCGAGGGCAAGCAGCTTCGCGGCCCCGACGCCACGCTGGCCGACGCCTTCCGCGCCCGGCGCCGCGACCCCACGGACACCCTGGACGGCGGCGAGTCGCTGGCACAACACGCCCGGCGCGCGATGAAGGCCATGGAGCTGATCCGCCTGCGCCACACCGAGGGGCACGTACTGGTGGTCGCTCACGGCGGCACCAACGTGGTCCTGATCATGGAGCTGCTCGGACTGAGCTACGAGGAAGCGCTGGAGTACCGGCAGCAGAACGCCGACGTGCACGTCATCGATTTCGTCGGCGACCTGGCGGTGGTGCGGCCACTCGAGATTCCCTGACCCTCCCCGTTATATGCTTCCGCCGGTGAGCACCGAAACCCACTTCCGCCGCAGCGAATGGGCGCTGCTGCTCGGCTTCACGGCGCTGTCCTTCGCCATTCGCAAGGCGGACGGCATCAACCTGATCTGGGTCATCGCCGGCCTTGCGGCCCTCGGCATCGCCTGGGCGCGCATCGCCGGCAATGACGGCGATGGTC
>CAZBZH010000481.1:0-3972 GCA_964496265.1 uncultured Acidobacteriota bacterium
GCATCGAGGGGCGCATGGTCAACGCCCGCTCGTAGGGGAAGCGGCGGCTCCATTCGTCGGCCGCGGCGGCGACCTGGGCCCGGCGTGTCCCGCCCTCGGCCAGCGCCGCGCGCTCTTGTTGGATCGCCTCGGCCAGCCGGGCGGTCTTGCGCTCCGCGGGACTCATCGGCGCTTCGCCGCGCTCCCGTTCGAGGGTGCGGCGGAAGACCACCCGGTCATCCCGTTGAATCGTGTGCAGCTTGCGCAGCGGCACGGTCAGGTAACTCTCGTCGCCGACCTTGAGCTGGGCGTAGCCCGACTCGATCCGATGAGCCTCGACCACCAGGTAGCGGCCATCGGTGAACCGCACCACCTCGCCGCGGGCGGCGAAGGTCTGGGTCAGACAACCGAACAACAGCAGAGCGGCCATGCCGCCAAAGATCCTTGAGCGCATGCGGAGAAGGTCGAACCCGGCCCCCTGAAAGGCAAGTTCACCCTCGCAATCGGGATCACGGAATCGTCAGCGTAGGTCGCGGACCAGCGGCTCCAGATAGGGCATCACGTTGTCCGCCAGCTTCCGGTGCCCTTCGGCGGTGGGGTGGATGCCGTCGGGCAGGTTCAGCTCGGGAACGCCGCCGACCCCTTCCAGCAGGAATGGAATCAACGGGACCTCGAGATCGCCGGCAACCCGGGGGAACAGCGCCCGGAACCGCTCGGTGTAGTCCGGTCCGTAGTTGGGCGGCATCATCATCCCCGCCATCAGCACCTGGGCTTCGGCTTCCAGGCTGCGCTCGACGATCCGACGCAGGTTGCGCTCGGTCATCTCCAGATCCAGCCCCCGCAGCCCGTCGTTGCCCCCGAGAGCCAGCACGACGATGTCCGGTGATTGGCGCAGCAACCAGTCGATGCGATCGGCACCCCCGGCGGTGGTATCGCCGCTGGTGCCGGCGTTGATCACCGAGACCTCGTGCCCTGCGGCCTCCAGGCGCTCGGCGACCCGGGCGGGAAAGGCCTGCTCCTGTTCCAGGCCGAAACCGGCGGTCAGGCTGTCCCCGAGGAACACGATCCGCACCGGTCCGTCGTCCTCACTCGCCGAACCCGCCACCGGATTCGCCGGATCCGCGGCGGCCGCCCCGGCGTCGGCCGGGCCGCTACCGGCGGGGTCGCTCTCCGCCCCTCCGCACGCCATGCAAAGGAACAGCAGCGCCACTAGAATCGAACCATGAAACCACCTGCGATCGAACTGCGCCGACTGACCCGCCGGCTGCCTTCGGGCGGCCGGGACCTGACGATCCTCGACGGAATCGACCTGACCATCGACGCCGGCGAGTTCGTCGCCGTGCTGGGCCCCTCGGGCAGCGGCAAATCCACGCTGCTGGCGCTGATGGCCGGCCTGGACCGCCCCACCGAAGGAGAGGTCCTGCTCGACGGCGAACCGATCCAGGCGCTGTCTGAGGATGCCCTGGCGCTGATCCGGCGGCGCAAGATCGGCTTTGTCTTCCAGTCGTTTCAATTGCTGGGCAACCTGACGGCGCGGGAGAACATCCTGCTGCCGCTGGAGCTCAACGGGCGCAAGGACGCCGGCGCGCGGGCCGACCGGTTGCTCGAGATGGTGGAGCTTTCGGATCGCGGTCATCACTATCCTTCCCAGCTTTCGGGAGGTGAACAGCAGCGGGTGGCGCTGGCCCGGGCCTTCGGCCCCGAGCCCTCCATTCTGCTGGCCGACGAACCGACCGGCAACCTCGATTCGAACACCGGGAAGCTCGTGCTGGAGCGTCTGGCCGAACTGCGCCGGGAGCACGGCACCACCATGGTGCTGGTGACCCATGACGAGCAGGTCGGCGCCCTGGCCGGCCGCCAGATCCGGCTGCGGGACGGACGGCTGGACCGGGACGCCGCCCGGGAGGAAGCGCTCACGTGAACGGGAGCCTCTACCTGCGCTACCTGATGCGGGAGCTGCGCGGCTCGGCGGGGCGCCTGGTGTTCTTCGTGCTGTGCCTGGCGGTGGGCGTGGCCGCGGTCATCGCCGTGGCCGGCCTCTCCGACGGTATGGAACGGGGCCTGCGCTCCAAGGCCCGGGAACTGCTGGCCGCGGATCTGGCGGTGGAAAGCCGGCGCCCCCTGCCCGCCGAGCTCGACACCATCCTCGCGGACCTCGGCCCCGCCACCGAGCGGGTCGATCTCAAGGAGTTCGTCAGCGTGGTGGCCGCCGACGGCGGCTCTCAGCCGGGCAAATCCCGGCTGGCGGAACTCAAGGTGGTCGCGCCCCCCTACCCCTTCTACGGCGAGCTGGAGCTGGAACCGGCGAGGGTGCTGCACGACCTGCTGGACGCACGCAGCGTCGTCGTGGCCCAGAGCATGCTGGAGCCGATGGGGCTCGCCATCGGCGACGCGCTGCGGGTCGGCGGAGAGTCGTTCACCATCGCCGGCGCGGTGCTGTCCGAACCGGACAAGGTCAACATCTCGTTCACCTCGGTGGCGCCGCGGGTGTTCCTCTCGCAAGCCGGTGTCGATCGCACCGGGCTCGAGGCGACCGGAAGCCGCATCAAGTACCGGGCGCTGGTGCGCCTGCCCGGCACCGACGCCGACGGCGTGCGCGCCGCCGCCCGCCAGGTGCGGCTGCAGCTCCCCGACGTCGAGTACATGAAGGTCGAGACCTACGCCGAAGCCCAGCCGGGGCTGCGCCGCGGCCTGGAGCGAGCCGAGCGGTTCCTCTCGTTGGTCGCGCTGCTGTCGCTGCTCGTCGGCGGGCTGGGCGTGGGCCAGACCGTTCGAGCCTGGCTGCAGAGCCGGATGGACTCGATCGCGATCCTCAAATGCCTGGGCCTGCGGCCCCGGGAGATCCTGGCGCTCTATCTGGGCCAGACCGTGCTGCTGGGACTGGCCGGCAGCATCATCGGCGCCGTGGTCGCCGTCGGTCTGCAGTCGCTGGCGCCGGCGTTTCTGACCCGCATCTTCCCGACCTACGTGATCGAGGTCTGGCAGCCCTTCGCCTTGCTGCGGGGGGTGTTGCTGGGCGTCGGCGTGGCGCTGCTCTTCAGCCTGCCGCCGCTGCTGACCGTACGGCGGGTGCCCCCGGCCTTCGTCTTCCGCCGGGATGCCGCCCCGCTCCCGGTCAGCGCGGCGCTACGCTACGGCGTGGGAGCGGTGCTGCTCGTGGGCCTGTTCGTCACGGCGCTGTTGCAGTCCGGGTCGTGGCTGCTGGCGGCTCAATTCACCGGCGGCCTGTTGGCCAGCGGCGTGGTGCTGGCCCTCGGCGCCTGGCTCACGGCGCGGCTGGTCGCCGGAGCGCCCCGGCGTTTTTCGAAAGTCTGGTTGCGGCACGGGCTGGCGGCGCTGGCCCGCCCCGGCGCCGGCACCCTCGGCGCCATCGTCGCCCTGGGCCTGGGCGTGGTCGTGGTCTTGACCATGTACCTGATCGAGACCCGGCTCGGCGGCCAGCTCAATGCCGACCTACCCGAAGACGCGCCGACGGCGTTCATGGTCGACATCCAACCCTCTCAATGGGACGGCGTCGAAGGGCTGCTGCAGGATAACGGCGCCCAGGACATCACCTCGGTGCCGATGGTCAACTCCCGGCTGGTCTCCGTCGACGGTGTCGGCGTCGAGACCCTGGTGGAACAGATTCCAAAGGACGAACCGCGCAATCGCTGGGTGCTGACCCGGGAACAGCGCCTGACCTATCAGGCGGACCTACCCGAGAGCAACGAACTCTTGCGGGGCAACTGGTTCGGCGGCGACAGCCGGCCCGAGGTCAGCGTCGAACGGGAGTTCGCCGAGGACATGGGAGCCGACGTCGGCTCGGTGCTGGTCTTCGACGTCCAGGGCGTGCCGATCACCCTCCACGTGACCAGCATCCGTGAGGTCGACTGGGAATCCTTCGCCGTCAACTTCTTCCTACTGGTCGAACCGGGGGTATTGGAAGAGGCGCCCCAGTTCCTCGTCGCCACCGCCCGCTTCCCCGACGGCAACGAACAGAAGATGCAGGACGTG
>CAZBZH010000482.1:0-3950 GCA_964496265.1 uncultured Acidobacteriota bacterium
AACACCTCAAGCAACTCCAACACCAGCTTCGGCCGCTTTTGCTCGGGGCAGGCCTACGCCCCGGACACCTTCGGCGCGGGCCGGGGTTTCGTCGATCAGGTCTACCTAACCGGCGAGGAGATCAGCAGCGGCCGGATGTTCGTGCTGGACAGCGTCAACCGGGACTTCTACCGGCTGAGCGGGGTGACCGGAGACGCCACCGGCGGGATCGGCGGCATGCCCAACGACTCCTGGGAGAACAACGCTCTGATCGACACCGGGGAAACCGACCACATCGCGCTGCTGCTGGCTCCCGACGGCGGATCCCAGCAGATGAAGATCTACATCGGCGAGAACGGGCGCGATCTCGACGGGAACCCCTCCAGCAGTTTCCTGGCCCGGAACGGCCTGGCCTACGGCAGCTGGTACTACCTGAACGCCTCGCTCCCAGGCCTGGGCAATACCAATAACGGCACCTTCGACACCAGTTCCTCGGGCGCGCTGGAGTCGAGCAAGCTGGAAGACATTGATACGAGCCCCGACAGCCCGACCCAGGTGGTTCTCGGCGATCAGAACTCCGGCGTCTTCACCTTCGACTTCAACTTGGTGTTCAACGACGGTTTTGACGCCGGCGCCTCGAGCTTCACGCTGACCAAGATCTCCAACGAAGGAGGCTTCGTCGGCAGCCTCGATAGCCCGGACAACCTGGATTGGACCCGCGCCACCCAGCTCGGCGCCAACAGCTACCCCGACGGCCTGGTCTACATCAACGAAGACAACAGCACCGGCGAGATCTGGCAGGTCAACGCCGACGGCAGCAACCAGGTCAAGATCGCCTCGACCACGGTGTTCGCCGAGTCCACCGGCATCGTCGATCTCTCGGAGTTTGTCGGCTACATCCCCGGGAGCGTGCTGCTGACCAATAACCAGGGCTCCCCCTCCTCGATGACGGTGCTGATTCACCCCGATGCGACCGTGGCCCAGACGCCGGCCGGCGGCCGCAGTGTCGGCTTGCGGGTTGATCGCTCGGAGCCCAGCCAGCTGAACCTTCAGTGGCAACCCTCCTGCTCGATCGATGACGACGACTACGCCGTCTACAGCGGCGAGATCGGCAGCTACCCCAGCCACACCCTCGAAGTCTGCAGCACCTCCGGAGTAACCTCGACCGTCCTCGCGCTCCCCGCCGGCAGCCGCTACTACCTGGTTGTCCCGCTGGAGGGAAGCGTCGAGGGCTCTTACGGACAGGACAGCTCCGGAAGCGAGCGTTCGGTCGGCACCGCGACCTGCGCTTCCCAGGAGCTCGAGCCGGACTGCCCCTGACGAAATCGTAACCCCCTGCCGGAAACAACGACACGCCCAACGGCGGGGATTTCCCGGCGCGTTGTGACCCCGCATGACGAATCTGCAGGTCACGATTACAGCTTCGCACCGCCCCGTTGAAGGCCGACGCGCAAACCGGCCCGGAAAACGCATCTCACCACGTGGAACCGGCCTTGCAGTAGTGGACCGCGAACGAAGAAACGTTCGGAGGTCCACGCATGCCAACAAAACAACGAAGAGTACCCATTCTTAAAGCTCTGCTGGCTGCTTCGTTGCTCACGAGCCCGGTCCTGGCGACCGAGCTGTCTCGTACACCGGCCTCGGGGGGCCCGGAAACACCGCAGAACGCGATCGCACCGCGGGAAGCGGCCCGATTCCTCTCCCAGGCGACCCTCGGGGCCAACTGGGAGCAGATCCACGAGGTGGCCCGCATCGGCTATTCCGACTGGCTGGAAGACCAGTTCGACAAGCCGATCAGCTACCACCAGCCGATGTTCGACGAGCGGGTTCGCCTGGGCGCCGACGAGAACTCCAACACCCGGCGCCACGTCTGGTGGCAGCAGGTGATGGAAGCTGACGACCAGCTCCGCCAGCGGGTGGCGTTCGCGTTGAGCCAGATCCTGGTGATCTCCGATGCCGACGGCAACGTCAACGGCAATCCCCAGGCCTTCCTCAACTACTACGACCTGTTGCTGAGCCACTCCTTCGGCAACTACCGGGATCTCTTGCTGGACGTGTCGCTCCATCCGCTGATGGGCGTCTACCTCAGCCACCTGCGCAACGAGCGCTCGGATCCCTCTCGCGGACGTTTCCCCGATGAGAACTACGCCCGCGAGATCATGCAGCTCTTTTCCATCGGCCTGTTCGAGCTGAACGGCGACGGCACCCTCAAGCTCGACGGCTCCGGCACCCCGATCGCGACCTACACCAACGAAGGCATCACCGAGTTGGCCAAGGTCTTCACCGGCCTGGGTTTCGCCAGCGCCGAGCCGGACTTCCGCCGCGGTGAGGCCAACTGGCTGCGCCCGATGCGGATGTACGAGGAGTACCACGAGCCGGGTCCGAAGTACCTGCTCAAGGGCCTCTACCTGCCTCCGGGTCAGACCGGGATGCAGGACATCGAGGACGCCGTCGACAACCTGTTCAACCACTCCAACGTCGGGCCGTTCATCACCCGCCGGCTGATCCAGCGGATGGTGACGTCGAACCCGAGCCCGGCCTACATCGAGCGGGTCGCCGACGTGTTCAACGACAACGGCCAGGGGGTCCGCGGCGACCTCAAGGCGGTCGTCCAGGCGATCCTGACCGACCCCGAAGCCAGGGACTGGCCCCGACGGAACAACATCGACCGCGGCCGCCTGCGGGAGTCCTACCTGCGCCGCGTCCAGCTGGCCAAGGCCTTCGACGCTCGCAGCCCCGCCGGCGTCTACCCGCTGGAAGACGGCAACGCCGACACGACCTTCGGCCAGCGTCCGCTGAGCTCGCCGACGGTGTTCAACTTCTTCCTGCCGGACTACCAGCCGCCGGGAGAGATCCAGCAGGCGGATCTGGTCGCCCCGGAGTTCCAGGTGCTCAACGCGGTGACCACCATCGCCAGCGCCAACGAAATCCAGACCCAGATCGAACGGGTGATGAACAACGAGGGCAACGACTTCTACGAGGTCGCCCTGGATCTCAGCGACGAGATCGCCCTGGCCTGGAATGCACGGGCCCTGCTCGATCGACTCGACCTGTTGATGACCAACGGAACCATGAGCCTGCGCACCCGCCAGGTGATTCTGGAAGCCATCGAGCAGATCGATGACCCCGAGGACCGGGTGGAAACCGCCCTGTACCTGCTCGCCGTTTCCCCCGAATACGCGGTCCTGAAGTAGCCACGGAGAACCCCATCATGAAGCGCAATCGCAAGAACAAGGACAACGAGCAACAGGGCATCAGCCGCCGTGCCTTCATGGGCCAGGCGAGCTGTGCCGCGGTCGGCACCACCGCGATGTTCTCGAGCATCCTGGATATGGGGATGTTCAACGCCGTGGCCCAGGCTCCCCCCGGAGACTACAAGGCGCTGGTCTGCCTGTTCCTCAACGGCGGAGCGGATTCGTACAACATGGTCGTCCCCCGAGGGGACGCCGAGTACGCCGACTACGCCGCGACCCGTGAAGACCTGGCCCTGCCCCAGGATTCGCTGCTGCCGATCAACCCGGCGACCAACCCCGACGGCCGGGAGTACGGCCTGCATCCGGGGATGCCGGAGATCCAGCAGCTGTTCGAGCAGGGCAACGCCGCGATCGTGGCCAACGTGGGCACGCTGATCGAGTACATGAACATGGAGCAGTACCGCAGCCGCTCGGTGCCTCGCCCGGTGGGACTGTTCTCCCACTCGGATCAGCAGATGCACTGGCAGACGTCGCTGCCCGACTCGCGCAACGCGGCCACCGGCTGGATCGGCCGCATGGCGGACATTCTCGGTTCACTCAACGCCAACCAGAACGTCTCGATGAACATCTCGCTCAACGGCAGCAACATCCTGCAGACCGGAGCGACCACCACCCACTACACGATCAACCAGAACGGCAGCACCGGCCTGCGGGGCTACCAGGGCGGCTCGGCGCTCGATCTGATCCGCACCGAGGCCCTGGATAACCTGATCGACT
>CAZBZH010000483.1:0-1528 GCA_964496265.1 uncultured Acidobacteriota bacterium
ATCTCCGACGGCGAGACCGTGCGGGTCTCCTCGCGCCGCGGTTCCGTCGAGGCGATGGCGATGGTCTCGCCCCGGCCGCGCCGGGGCTGCGTCTGGATGCCGATGCACTTCGCCGAGTCGCGGGCCAACGAGTTGACCAACGACGCCGGGGATCCGATCACCCAGACCGCCGAGTACAAGGTCTGCGCGGTGCGGGTCGAGGCGCTGACGCCGGAGCCGGTCGGCTAGCGGTGTCGCTCCCCGCCGGGTTTGGTCCGCCTCGGGACAAGCACGCGGAGGCGCAGGCCTACAAGCGGGCGTTGTCGGTGGTCTGGGTCTTCGCTTCGATGCTGGGCCTGTTTCCCTTGCTCGCCGTCAACGATTGGATCGATGAGGGCACCTCGCTCGGCCTCAGGCTGCTGATTCTGGTGTTGGCCTTCGGGATCTTCTCTTCGTTGATCGGCGGCTACCTGAGCTACGTGGCCACGATCATTCGTTTCTTCGCCCGCGCCCTCCCGGCCGCCGGCGGGGGAGGCTACGGCTACCGCGCCGCCTTCGGCGTTTCCAATGCCGCCGTGTTCCTCGGCTGCGTCTGGCTCAATCGGGTGCCGGATGTATGGCCGCTCCTGTTCGTCGGGGTCGCCTTGGCCGCACCGTGGCCGGCTCTCTGGCTCTGGTATCGGATCCGGGACCGGTTTCACGACAGTCAACGCATGTTGCAGCCCTAGGGGGCCGGGTCGCAGGGCTCGCGCCTGCATGAGCCGAGTTGGCTGCGGCAACTTCCCAGGTCGGATTCCAGGCAGGACACCTCGTGCTCGGCGCGATCCAGGTCGGCCCGCACCGCAGCGATCTCCTGCTCGGCCGCGCGTAGGTCCGATTCGAGTGAGCGAATATCCGAGTCCGAGGACGCCAGCCGTTGTTGAAGGTCGACTACCTCGGCCAGCGCCAGATCTCGTTGCTGCTTCAGGCGGATGCGTTCTCTGAGGGCGGCGTCGCGCTCATGGTCGGCCTGGTTGATCGCGCGTTGCCACTTCTCGGCATAGGCATGCCAGTCGATCTCCTCCGCGCGCATCCACTCTCCCCGGTATCGCAGGTAGCCTCGGGCGCGCAGCGCCAGAGCGCGGTCCTGTTCCCGCAAAGTCACCGCTTGCTCCCGGGAGACCCAGTCACCGTCGTATCGCACGTAGCCGAGTGAATGGCTGGCTCCTCCGTGATCCCTTTCGGCTCCCAGCACCAGTTCGAGTAGCGGTTCGACTTCGTCGTCGGGGAAGCCTCGTTCCCGCGCATGCTGACTCAGGCGAAACAGGGTCTGGCCGTCGGCGTCCGGTACCGCGTCCAGTTGATCTCGAATCCACGCCTGACGCTCCTGGCGCGCTTCTTCCAGCAGCTCGAGCCGGGTCTTGCCCCGCTCGATCGAGACGACCTGGCTGCGCGGAAGGATCATCTCGCCTCCGTCGAGTTCGACCCGCACGATGTTGTTCTCGACCACCGCGCGTCCGTCGAGGGTCCCTCCCGAGGTCAGCGTCACCCGATCGCCCCAGGCTGCGGC
>CAZBZH010000483.1:1554-3947 GCA_964496265.1 uncultured Acidobacteriota bacterium
GCGGGCCGGGTGATGCGCCGGATCCATCTTCGTTGCTTCACGGCACCCCTCCTCCCCCTTCTGTTGCGAGGGAGATGCAAGGCCCGGTCCGGACAAAAAGCGCCCCGTTGCGCGGCATTCCGCGGCCGCCGCTGCCCGGCCGGTGACCTCCGCCTGAGACGGATCGTCGCCGCGGGAGGGCAGGGCCCACGGGGACTCAAGTCCACCCCTGGGGTGCCGATCCAGTGCCCGAGGAACTGTGTCCGCCGCGGATCCTCGACCGACGCCGATGAAGCACGACGCACACGCAGCCGGCAGGAAAGCCCCAGTCCTGCAGCGACGGTTCGCAGGCCGCCCCCTACGGGGCTGGATTCTGTTGGTCTGCCTGGCCGTCTGGCTGCCCGCCGGCGCCGGTCACCCGTTGCTGGATGAACGTCCCGAGTGGGTGATCGAGGCGCTGGCCGTCGCCGCCGAGATCGAGGAACGCAACCTGGTCACCACCGAGGAGGACTGGGATGCGTTCGAGAGCCGGGCCGAGGCGTCCCGGGGCCCGGAGCGGCTGCGGCTGTTGAGGACGCTGGCGATTCGTTCGTCGATGAGCCCCGAAATCGAACGCTATCGCCGCCACATTCGCCGCTATCGCCAGGAGATCACGCGTCAGGGCTCGGCGGTGGAGGAACGCACCGCCGAGATCGTCGAGGCCTACGCGCGGATCTCCTCGTCCGACGATCATCTGGGCGCGATCGCCGAGCTTCAGCGTTTGCTGCAGCAGGGGAGCCTGAACAACGACCAGCGGGCGATGATCTTCATGTACCTGGCGGCGGCTTACCAGGACGATCATCGTTCGGATCGGGCCCTGGCGGCGATCAACACCGCCCAGGAGATGGTCGCGGCTGGTGGAGTGCAACCGCTGATCGGCGCGGGGGTGGCCAAGGCGCGCAGCTACATCCTCAGCCGCACCGGCGACCGACTGGGCACGGTCCGCTCGATTCGCGACGAGGTTGCCCGCTCCGCCGACTTCGAGTCCCTGTTCGACGGCTCGTCTCCGGTTCACAACATGGCGGGCATGTTGATCGACGCCGGAGAGCACGAGGCGGCCGAGGAGTTGACCGGGGTGCTCGAACGGCTGGCGGCCTGTTCGGGAATGGTCGAGGAACGCTTCTTCGCCAAGCGCCTTTGCGGCACCGCCGCCCAGGCCCGGGGCGACTACCTGCTGGCCATCGAGTGCCTGCGAGCCGCCGAGGCCTGGCTTGAAGAGCTACCCGGCCGGGCGATCGATCTTCGGCTCCGCCTGGCACGGGCCTACCTGGACGCCGGCCGGACCGATCAGGCTCAGCGCTACCTCGACACCGTCTCGGCGATACCGACGACGTGCGCATCGAGGCGGAGATCCTGCGCTTCGACCTGGCCCACGCGACCGGCGACGCCGCCGCGTACGAGGGGATGAAGGCGAGTTTCCAGCGCCTGATTCGAGAGCGTGAGGAAGAGAAGGCGGGGATCCTGGCCGAGGCCCGTGACATGGCCGACGCCGAAGCCGAACGGCTGCGGGAGCGCGCCGAGCTACTCGACGAGCGGGCCAGCCTGCAGCGGGCGGCGATCGAGCGGCAGCAGTGGCTGTTCGCCCTGGGCGGACTGCTGATCGCCGGCTCGGCGCTGTTCGGCTTGCTGCAGTGGCGTACCCGTCGTGGCCTCGAGGCGGCGCGGAGTGAGGCGCTGCTGGCCAGCGCTGCCAAGTCCGAGTTCCTGGCCAACATGAGCCACGAGATCCGCACGCCGATGAACGGCGTGCTGGGCATGGCTGAGCTGCTGGAGACCACCCGTCTCGATGCCGAGCAACAGGTCTTCGTCGAGACGATCCAGCAATCCGGCTCGGCACTGTTGACGATCATCAACGACATCCTCGATTTCTCCAAGATCGAGGCGGGCAAGCTGGAGCTCGATCCGGTCCCGGTCGATCCACGGGTGATCGTCGAGGATGTGGTCGCGCTGCTCAGCGGGGCGGCCGGGGACAAGGGGGTGGAGCTGGTGACCCGGGTCGGGCCGGAGGTGCCCGCCGCGGTCGAGGCCGATGGTGGCCGCCTGCGCCAGGCGTTGACCAACCTGGTCGGCAACGCCGTCAAGTTCACCCACGACGGCCATATCCTGGTCGACGTCAGCGGCGAGATGGAAGAGGAGATGTTCCGGCTGCGCGTCGAGGTACAGGACACCGGGATCGGCATCCCCCAGGACAAGCTCGACCGCATCTTCTCCCAGTTCACCCAGGCCGAAGGCACGACGACGCGCAAGTACGGCGGGACCGGGCTGGGCCTCTCGATCACCCGTAGTCTGATCGAGGCGATGGGGGGCGAGGTCGGGGTGCGTTCGGAGCTGGGCGCCGGTTCGAGCTTCCGTTTCGAGATGCCGCTGCCGGTGGT
>CAZBZH010000484.1:0-3944 GCA_964496265.1 uncultured Acidobacteriota bacterium
CGAGCAACTTCATCCGCCCCGCCTCGAGCAGCGGTTCGTGGTTGATCCTCGGATAGGCGGCGCGGACCCGGTCGAAATCCAGTTGCGCGGTCTCGACCTCGGCCCGCTGGACCAGGTATTCGGCGTTGGGGAACGCCGGCACCGCCGTCTCCCCTTCCATCCGAACGTTGCCGCTGGCGTGGTCGAAGTGCAGATGGGTGTTGACCACCAGGTCGATGTCCGCCGGATCCAGCCCCGCGGGCTCCAGGATCCGACCCGCATCCCGGGCGTCCATGTTGTAGATCTTGCGGGATTTCTCGTCCCAGTCGGTTCCCGACCCGGTGTCGACGAGGATCCGGCGGCTGCCGTCCTCGATCAGCAGCAGGTTCATCGCCAGCTTGATCCGGTTCCGCTCGTCAGGCTGGCGGAGCCGCTGCCAGAGGGCTCGGGGAACCACCCCGAACATCGCGCCGCCGTCGAGCCAGAGACTGCCGCCGTCGAGCACGGTCAGGCGGAGGTCGCCACGTTCGAAGCGAATCACCGGCTGGCCCGCCATGGCATGGAGCGGCAAGAAGCCCCCTGCGGGCGCAGGGAGATCGACGGGCGCAGGGCCCACATATGTTCGAGAAAGTTCAAGTTATCCACTCTGCGGGCGGCACCGACGGGTCACGGCGCTGAGGTCGTGTCTCGGGGCCTGCCTCGGTCCCATCTACCCCTGGGCGAGGCCGCGATGGTATCGAAAGCGGGATCGCGAATCAAGCAATTTACTGTTTTAGGGTCAACAAGTTGCGGCGAAAGTGCCCGCGTTGACACCCTATTTTGCCTGTGCTAACTTCTCGCCCTGCCTGGTCGCTGCGGGTGCAGGGAACCGGGCCGGTGTATCTGTATAGGCGTGTAGCTCAGTGGTAGAGCGCTACCTTGACATGGTAGAAGTCCGCAGTTCAATCCTGCGCACGCCTACCAACCCGGCCCCGAGAGCCCAGAACTTCTAGCCCGACACGACATTCCAGGTTCGAAGCCGGGGTCCCTCAAGATGTCCGAATCGGTTGCCAGCCTGCGGGTCACGCTGCCCGACGGGAGCGAAAGATCCGTCCCCGCGGGCACCACGCCCCGGGATATCGCCGCGTCCATCAGCAAGCGACTCGCCAAGCAGGCCCTCGTCGCCGAGGTCAACGGCGATCTCTGGGACCTCAATCGCTCCCTCCCCGACGGCGCCGCGCTGCGCATCCTGACCGACCGGGATGCCGAGGCGCTGCACGTGCTGCGTCACTCCACCGCCCATGCCACGGCCCAGGCGGTACAGGAGCTCTTCCCCGGCACCAAGATCGGCCAGGGGCCGGTGATCGATACCGGCTTCTATTACGACTTCGACCGGGACGAGCCCTTCAGCGAGCACGACCTGGAGAAGATCGAGAAACGGGTCGCCGAGATCATCTCCAGGGACCTGCCCATCGAGCGCCTGGACCTGTCCAAGCAGGAAGCGATCGATTTCTTCGAGAAAGAGCAGGAGCCCTACAAGATCCACTTCGCAACGACGAAGGGTGGCGAGACCGTCTCGATCTACCGTCAGGGCGATTGGACCGACTTCTGCCTGGGGCCCCACGTCCCCTCCACCGGCCGGCTGGGGGCGTTCAAGCTGCTCTCCGTCGCCGGAGCCTACTGGCTGGGTGACGAGAAAAACAAGATGCTGCAGCGCATCTACGGCACCGCGTACTTCAAGAAGAAGGACCTGGACGAGCACCTCCGGCTGCTCGAGGAGGCCCGCAAGCGGGACCACCGCAAGCTCGGCAAGGAGCTCGAACTGGTCTCATTCCATGCCGAGGCCCCGGCGAGCCCGTTCTTCCATCCCCGGGGCGCCCGGGTCTACAACGGCCTGATCGACCACATGCGGGAGATGTACAAGCGCTACGGCTACGACGAGGTGATCACCCCCCAGATCTTCGACAGTTCCCTGTGGAAGACCTCGGGCCACTACGAGCACTACGTCGACAACATGTACTTCACCGAGGTCGACGGCCGGGAGTTCGCGGTCAAGCCGATGAACTGCCCCTCTCACTGTCTGATGTTCGGCGAGGGGCGGCACTCCTACCGGGACCTGCCCAAGCGCCTGGCCGACTTCGGCCGGCTGCATCGCTACGAGCTGTCGGGAGCCGTCGCGGGACTCACCCGGGTTCGCACCTTCTGCCAGGACGACGGCCACATCTTCTGCACGCCGGACCAGATCCGGGAGGAGGTCCACGGGGTCGTCAAGATGATCCTCGAGACCTACAGCACCTTCGGCTTCGAGGTGCGGCTGTTCCTCTCGACCCGCCCCGAGAAGAAGGTGGGCAGCGATGAGCTGTGGGATCTGTCGGAAAAGGCGCTGGAAGACGCGCTGAACGACCTGGGGGAACCCTTCGAGGTCGCCGAGGGCGACGGCGCCTTCTACGGCCCGAAGATCGACTTCCTGGTCAAGGACGCCCTGGGCCGGGAACACCAGCTCGGCACCTGTCAGCTCGACTACAACCTGCCCGAGCGCTTCGATCTGCGTTTTATTGACGCCCAGGACGAGGAACAGCGCCCCGTGATGATCCACCGGGCGGTCCTCGGCTCCCTGGAACGCTTCATGGGCGTGCTGATCGAGCACTGCGCCGGTGCCTTCCCCATGTGGCTGGCCCCCGAACAGGTCCGGATCCTTCCGATCACGGAGCGGACGGTGGCCTACGGCGGGGAAATCGCCGCCCGGCTGGGTCAGGCCGGCCTGCGGGTCGAGGTGGACTCGCGAAATGAGAAGATTGGCGCTAAGATCCGCGCGGCCCAGCTCGACAAGATCCCCTTCATGCTCGTGATCGGCGATCGGGAGCAAGAGAATGGCACGGTCGCCGTGCGGTCCCGGCGCGAGGGCGATCTGGGTGCGGAGAGCATCGACGCGTTCCTGGAACGGGCCGAGGCGCTTTGCCGGGACAAGACCAACGGTCCGTAGGGAGGAGAGAACGATGCCGAAGCTCAAGAGCCATCGTGGTGCCGCCAAGCGTTTCCGCTCGACGGCCAGCGGCCGCTTCAAGCGGGGCAAGGCGTACAAGAGCCACATTTTGACCAAGAAAACGACCAAGCGGAAGCGCAAATTGGATACGCCGACGCTGGTGTCCGAAGCCGACCAAAAGAAGGTGGAGAGCCTGCTGCCCTACGGGGGCCGCTAGGAATTCCGCCTGTGCGGTTTGCCGGGATAAGGGAGAGATAGGGAAATGCGAGTCAAACGCGGGAACAAGCGCCGCCTCAAGCGCAAGAAGATCCTTCGCCGGGCGAAGGGTTACTATCTGGCGAAATCGAAGCTCTACCGCATCGCCAAGCAGCAGGTCGAGCGTTCGCTGGCCTTCGCCTACCGTGATCGCCGGACCAAGAAGCGCGAGTTCCGCCGGCTGTGGATCGTCCGCATCAACGCGGCGGCCCGCCAGCACGAGATGTCTTACTCGACCCTGATGAACGGCCTCAAGGTCGCCGGAGTCGACCTGGACCGCAAGTCGCTGGCCGATCTCGCCGTGCGCGACATCGACGCCTTCGGCCAGGTGGTTGCCGCTGCGCGTCAGGCCCTTGCCAGCGCCTGAGGCCTGAAACATGCTCGACGCCCTGCGGACGATCGAGGAAGAGTTCCGGGCTGCCATCGATGAGGCCGGAGCCGACCCGGAGCGCGTTGAGGCGGTCCGGGTTCGCTTCCTCGGCCGCAAGAGCCCCCTCACCGCGCTGATGAAGCAGCTGGGGAAGCTCTCTGCCGAGGAGCGCCCCGCTGCCGGCCAGGCGATCAACAAGCTCAAGAAGTCGATCCAGCAGTCCATCGAACAGGCGGTGGAGCGGGCTGCCGCCGGAGCCCTGGAGCAGGAACTCCAGGACAGTTCCGTCGACGTGACCCTGCCGCCCCGGTCTCCCTGGCGCGGACCCCAGCATCCGGTCCACGCCACCCGCCGGGAGCGGGAACGGATTTTCCGCGA
>CAZBZH010000485.1:0-3943 GCA_964496265.1 uncultured Acidobacteriota bacterium
CAACAACGCCGCGGCGAGCAGCGACACGCCGGAGGCGGCCGGGTGGGCAGAGAAGGCCGATCCCAGCGTGCCCAGGGCACACAGGGCGATCAGCGCGATCGATCCTCGTTGGAGAGCCTGCATCGGAGGCGCGCATTGTACGCGGATTGACCCGGCTCGCGGCGGATCCCATGTTTGCCCCGATGACGATTTTGAAAGCGGCGATGCGCTACGGGGCGCCGGCCCTGGCCGCGGTGATGCTCCTCACCGCCGCGGCCCCCGATGCCTCGGCCCGGCGCAAGCAGCAGGAGCCCCCCGCTCCCGAGGTGCGAACCCTCTGCAGCCTGCCCGCGGGGAACCTGCTCTACGTCGGCCGCAGCGACGGACTGGTGGTGTTGGATCCGGAGGATCCCCTCGCTCCCCGGGAGGTCAGCCGCATGCGCCTGCGTAGCGCGGTGCAGGATCTGGCCCTCGAGGATCAGCGGCTCTACCTGGCCATCGGCAGCCGCGGCGTGCTGGTGCTGGACGTGTCCGAGCCGGCAGCGCCGGAGGTGATCGGCGAGTACGACACGCCGGGGAGCGCCGCGGCGCTGGTGGTCCGCGACGGCATCGTCTGGGTGGCCGACGGCACGGCGGGTCTGGCCGTGGTCGACCTGCGCAACCCGGAGAGGCCGGTACTGGAAACCACCCGCCCGACCCGCAACCGGGTCCGGGGCCTGGCCCTCGAGGGAGATCTGCTGGTCACCGCCGAGGGCACCGCCGGACTGCGGGTGTTCGATGTCCGCGGCGACGCGGACCGGCCCCGGCCGCTACCGGCTCCCCGGGGGATCGACGGTGCGCTGGACGTGCTGCTGCGCGACGGGAAGCTCTACGTGCCCCGGGGCCGCGCCGAGATCCTGGTGCTGGCCTACAACGCCGGGCGCTTCGTTCACGTGGGTCGGCTGTCCACGGCGGGCAACCACGTGCGTCATCTGGAACTGGAGGGGGACACGCTCTACGCCAGCATCCCTCGCGGCGTGTTGAGCTACGACCTGTCGGCCACGGCCGGCGGGCCGGTGGAGACACGGCTGCGGGGCTCGCTTTCCGCGGGATCGCTGGCGGGCGCCGGAGAACACCTGTTCCTGGCGGCGGGAGACGGCGGACTCGCCGTGCTGGAACTGACCGCCGAGGGTCCCCGGCGGCTGGGCAGTTCCGGCCGGCGGATGACCATCCGTTTCGAACGCTGACCGGGCTCCGCTCTAGGAGTCGCTCTTCGTCAGCTTGAGCTCGACCACCGTTTGCTCCCGGGGCTTGAGCTTCCTCTCCTCGAACGGGGACGGCTGGTAGCCCTCGGCGTTGCCGCCGATCAGAACCCGTCCGGGCTTGATCCCCGAGATGCTCACGCCCTTGAGGTTGCTCGGGAACGGCCCCTGACGATGACCGCTGCTGTAGGTCAGGGTGATCTCGCCGCCGTTGATCGCCTCGCCGCTGTCGGCATCGACCAGCTTGATCAACAGCGACGCCGCGTGCTCGAGCCGGATCGGTCCTTCCTGAGTCACGGCCGCAACCAACCGGGACAGGTAGCCGTCGGCGGTGATCCGCACGGTGTCGATCGGCGCGTCGACCAGGGTGTAGAAACCGCGTTCGTCGGTCGTGGTGCAGAGCCCCTCGGTATCGCCGAGCAGGTAGCAGATCTTGGCGCCCTCGATCGGCTCGCCTGCCGGATCGACCAGGAATCCGCTGACCGCCCAGAAACTGCCGGTCGAGGCGACGAGGACCAGCCCCAGGGCCAGTATTCGATGGATGTTGCGCACGATCTTTGCTCCTCTCTGCGAACCCGGCCCCAAGCTGGCCCGGCACTGAGTAGTACCGCCTAAAATACCAGGGTACAAGCGACTTAGCCCAAAAGCCGCCGACGGCCCATCCGCGGAAGGCTGGCGCCGGAAGCCAGGATCCCTTACAACTGGAAGGCCTTACGGCAACGACCGGCTCCCGGAGCCGCGGCGGTCCTTTCAGTCTGGGCGATGAAAGGTCTCGCACACGATCCCGCCCTTCCCCGGTAGAGGACCTGTCGATGAAACTCCGTACCCTGCTCCCCTGCTGCCTGGCGCTGCTGTTCGCCGTGGTCTCGGTCCAGGCGGCCGACCCGGAGATCAAGAGCGAAGACGATCGGCTGATGTACGTGCTGGGACAGCTGTTCGCCAAGAACGTCGCCCAGTTCGAGATCAGCGAGAGTGAACTCGCGCTGATCCAGCTCGGCTTTGCCGACGGCGCCCTCGGCCGGGACGAGAAGGTCGACGTGGCCGGTTTCGCCCCCAAGATCCAGGGCATGCTCCAGGCCCGTGTCCAGGCCGCGGCGAGCAAGGAAAAGACCGCGGGGAACGCCTGGGTCGCCGAGCAGGCCGCCAAGGAAACCGGTTCGGTCACCTCCGAGAGCGGTGCGGTCTACCGGCAGGTGTCGGCGGGTGACGGTGCGTCGCCGGCGCTGACCGACCGGGTCAAGGTGCGCTACCACGGCACCCTGCGTGACGGCACCGTGTTCGACAGCAACATGGAACCCAATGAAGACGGAACCGAAAAGGACCCGCTGGAACTGACCCTCAACCAGTTCGTCCCCTGCTTCCGCGACGGCGTGGGCAAGATGAAGGTCGGCGGCAAGGCAGTGCTGACCTGTCCCTCGGACACCGCCTACGGCGATCGTGGTTTCCCGCCGACGATCAAGCCCGGCGCCGCCATCCGTTTCGAGGTGGAACTGCTCGAGGTGATGAAGCCCGAAGCCCCGGCAACCCCGACTCCCTGACGACTCGACCCTGGTGACTCGACCCTGGTGGCTCGATCCTGGCGATCCAGGCGGCACGCTCAGCGCAACGAGAGGATCTCCGCGCGCGGGTTGACCCGCTTGATCGTCAGCCGCACCCGCTCCCCGAGCTCGACTCCCTTGAGCGCGGGGACCGGGTGTTCGATCAGGGTCTCGTCGAGCAGCACCACCGGGCGGGGCGTGATCTCCACGACGGTGCCCTCGACCTGCTGCCCCACCCGCTGCTCCATGTAGCGCAACAGCCAGTAGCGGTTGGCCGCCCGTTCCGCCCGGCGGGCGTCGAGGTCCGCCTTGTCGGTGGTGGCGCAGATCCGCTGCAGCGCCTCATCGTCGTAGGGGGGCGCCTCGCCGGCCAGAGCCGCCAGGATCTGCCGGTGCGTCGCCAGGTCCTGGTAGCGGCGGAGCGGAGAGGTCGCCTGGGCGTAGGCCTCGAGACCCAGGCCGTGGTGCCGGCCCGGCTTGAGCCCTGCTTCCCCGCGCCGCATCCCCCGCCTTACCCGGCGAATCTCCACCGGATCGAGTACCGGACCGTCGGGTCCGGCGTCGGCCGGCGCGGCCTGCCGCCGGTGAATCGCCGGTAGCCGCTGCTCGGCACAGAACCGGGCCGCCAGTTCTCCGGCCAGCACCATCGTCTCGGTGACGCAACGCCGGGCCGGCGACTCGGCCTCCATCCGTTCGAGTTCGATCTCGCCGCCGGCATCGACCCTTAGATCCAACTCCGGCGCCTGGATCACCACGGCACCCGCGGCGATCCGCGCCGCCTCACGGGCGGCGGCCCAGCGGTCCAGCAGCCGCAACGGACCGGCGCAAACGTGATCTTCCCCGGCGATCGCCCGGTCGCTCTCGTCGTAGGTCAGGCGCTGGGCCACCCGGATCAACGAACGGGACAGCCTCCAGTCACGAAGCTCCCCGGCCCCGTCGAAGGTCACCAGGAAACTGAGCGCCGGGCGGGGTCGATCCCGCACCAGGCTCGCCGCCTCCTCGGAGATCGCCGCCGGAATCATCGGCAGCCGCAGATCGGGGAAGTAATGGGTCACCCCGCGACGCAACGCCTCCTCGTCGACCGGGTCACCGAGGGGAACGAAGGCGGACGGGTCGGCGATGTGGATCCCGAGTTGCAGACCGCCATCGGCCTCGCGGAGGGAAACCCCGTCGTCGCTCTCCAGT
>CAZBZH010000486.1:0-3935 GCA_964496265.1 uncultured Acidobacteriota bacterium
CGCCCTCGTCCTCGTCGAGAATGCCGTCGTTGTCGTCATCGGGGTCGACGTCGTCGGGCACCCCGTCACCGTCGCTGTCGGTCGGCACGACCTGGTCCGGATCCAGATAATCCGGGGTGCCGTCGCCGTCGGTGTCGTCGTCGGTGGGGTCGCCGTTTCCGTTGGCGTCCTCATCCCGGGTGGGCGTGCCGTCGTTGTCGTCGTCGGTGTCCCGCCAATCCCGGGTGTTATCGCCGTCGCTGTCCTGGAGCGGCGCGTTAGAGCCGGCTTCGTTGCCCGGGCCGCGGCCGTCGACGGTGTCGTAGGCATCGTCCAGGCCGTCCCGGTCGCTGTCCATGCCGCTGGGAACGGTGTCGGGAACGCCGTTCATGTCCGCGTCGTGCCCCTCGGTCGCGTCGGGCACCGTGTCGTTGTCGGAGTCCAGGTCCTTGTAGTCGGGGGTGCCATCGCCGTCGGTATCGACGGGGTCGATCAGCACGCCGCCGGCGCCCGGATCGTAGGCGTCGTCCAGTCCGTCGCCGTCGCTATCCATGCCGGTCGGCGGGATGTATTCCCCCTCGGCCTGGCCCTCGAAGTTGTCCGGGATCCCGTCGTTGTCCGAGTCGATGTCCTTGCGGTCGGTGATTCCGTCCCCGTCGCTGTCGCCACGGCCTTCCCGGGAGTCGAGGATGCCGTCGTTGTCGTCATCCTTGTCGTCGATGTCGGGCACGCCGTCCCCGTCGGTATCCGGGCTCGTCTGGGTGTCCGGATCCAGGTAGTCGGGGGTGCCGTCGCCATCGCTGTCGTCGCCACCCTCGATCAGCGCCAGGTGGCCGTCCCCGTCGTCATCGTCGTCGCGCCAGTCGGGAATCCCGTCGTCGTCGCTGTCCTGGAGCGGCGCGTTGGAGCCGCCGGCGTTTTGCGGGTCCGGGCCCTCGACGCTGTCGTAGGCGTCGTCCATCCCGTCGCCGTCCCGGTCCATGCCGCTGGGAACCACATCCGGTTCGCCGTCCATGTCGGCATCGTGTCCTTCGGTGGCGTCGGGGACCCCGTCGTTGTCGCTGTCTTCGTCGCGGAAGTCCGGCACCCGGTCGCCGTCGCTGTCGATCGGGTCCAGGGGCATGCCCCCTTCGGACGTGTCGTAGGCATCGTCGATACCGTCGCCGTCGGCGTCCTCACCGCTGGGAAGCACCACATCGCCCGAGGGCTGGGCCTCGACCACATCGGGGATGCCGTCGCCGTCGCTATCCACGTCGAGACGATCGGGGATACCGTCGCCGTCGGTCTCCTCCTTGCCTTCCTTCTTGTCCAGGATGCCGTCGTTGTCGTCGTCGGGGTCGATCCGGTCGTCGATGCCGTCGCCGTCGCTGTCCCGATCGTGCTGGACCTGGGCGAGGTCGGGAGCGGCCGTGGAGTTCAGCTCATCGGCCGCCGCCGGGAGCATGGCGAGCAACAGGGCCAGCCACAGCGCGCTCCAACGTGAAGTTTCTCGAATAGACGTGAACAGCCCCTGGCGCATGGTGTCGCTCCCTCCCGTGCGGGTCCGGACGGACGGAGGCCCGGGCGGCACAGCTGGATTCACACCGGTGCCGCCGCCTCTCGAGGGAGGACATTCCGGGGATTGGCTTCCCCCCCACCACCTAGAGACCGTCCCTGGCCTCCGAGGTCACATTTTCCGAACCCGTGTCGCCGATAAGCGTACGGGTAACCTGCTGTGTAGCCATAGCTTTATCCGCGATGGTGCTAAAGGAATTGGCGTTGTTTCGCGGAGTTTTGTCGCAGCCCCATGAGTTGCCGTTGCGGCGGTGGGAAATGCGCTTCCAGGCGCTGCGGATACCCGGTGGTGCACCTTGGTGCATCCAGCGCCGAGCCGCTCACGAAGAAGAGTCGGGGCGACCTTCAAGGGAGTGAGTGTCATGCGCTTGCCGTGGGCCGGGATTCTTTTCGTGGTGCTATCCGTGACGCTGCCGATGATCGCGTCTGCCGAGACGCAGGGGCGCGCCGCAGATGCGCGAGCCCTGGATTTTCTCGAGGGCACCTGGAGCTCGGTCAAGGACGGACTCTCGGGCACCACCCGCTACCGGCCAATTCTCGGGGGTGACGGGTGGCAAAGCGAATCCTGGGTGGACGACGCCGGCGGGCCGGCGGTCGCGACCACCGTCTACACCTACGACGAGCGGGAAGCCCGCTGGACCCGCACCTGGTTCAACCGCGCCGGCGCCCGCTCGACCTTCGTCGGCGGCCGCCTCGCCGACGGGCGTATCGCCCTGGAACAGATTGCCTACAACGGCCGCGCCATCGATCCGCCCCAATCGCGCATCGTGATCGAGCGTCGCGGCAACGACCGTTTCACCCTGGACTGGCAGTCGCGGGACGCCGAAGGAAACTGGAAACCCCGCCCCGAACCGTTCGTGCATCGCAGGGTCGAGCGTCCCGCTCCTCCCGCGGGGGAGGGCCGCATCGCTTTCATCTCGAAGCGGGACGACAACTGGGAGATCTACACCATGCGTCCCGACGGCAGCGACGTGCGGAACGTCACGACCAACCCGGCGGGGGATCACTTTCCCCGCTGGATCGCCGACGGCAGCCGGGTCGCGTTCCGCTCCCAGCGCGATCGGGAGGACGGCGGATGGGACCGTTGGGAGATCGATCTCGACGGCAGCGACGCGGCGCGGGTCGCGATGCCCGAGCGGCTGCCCAACAGCGATGTCGGGACCTTCCCCGAAGTGCATCCCGGCGGTTCGTACCTGGTCAACGCGGCCGAGCGTGACGGAGAGCAGGACCTCTACATCTGGCGTTACGACGGCGGGGGAGAGCGGGTGCTGGCGCCCGCACCGGGCCTGGACTACCGGCCGCTGTTCTCCCCCGACGGTTCCCGGGTACTGTTCATCAGCGAGCGGGACGGCAATGCCGAGGTCTACACCGTGGCCTTCGATGGAAGCGACCTGCGGCGCCTGACCGAGTCGCCGGGGATCGACCGTTACGCCCGCTGGTCTCCCGACGGCCGGCGCATCGCGTTCGTGTCGGAGCGGGACGGAAACCTGGAGCTCTACGTGATGAACGCCGACGGCAGCGGCAAGCGCCGCTTGACCCGCAACGAGGCCGAGGATGGCGAGCCGAGCTGGTCGCCGGATAGCCGCCGGATCGCCTTCCGCAGCAACGTCGACGGCAACGGAGAAATCTACGTCGTCGATGTGGAGACCGGAGCCCTGCGCAACCTGAGCCGCCATCCGGCCTACGACGGCGAGCCGGTCTGGTCGCCGCGGAACTGAGAGCGTCGTGCGCGCGGGCGCCGGCGGACTGAGCTAGACTTCCGGCCCTGGAGGCCGGCTGTTGTTCGACGACGAAACCGAGCTCGATTCCGGCGGCACCACCGATTCCGACCCGTCCGCTGCGCCGACCCGGGCGGACTCCGAGCCCGGCTCGGCGGCCGGACCGGGGGAGGCCGGGGGGGCGCCCGCGCGCATCGGCCCCTACCACCTGCGCCGCAAGCTCGGTGAGGGGGGCATGGGCGAGGTCTGGTTGGCCGAGCAACTCGAGCCGGTCCGCCGCAACGTCGCGCTGAAGATCATCAAGCCGGGCATGGACAGCCGTCAGGTCGTGGCCCGCTTCGAGGCGGAGCGCCAGGCCCTGGCGCGGATGGAGCACCCGGCGATCGCCAAGGTGCTGGACGCCGGGGCCACCGTCGCCGGCCGGCCGTACTTCGTCATGGAGTACGTCGACGGCGTGCCGATCTCGGAGCACTGTGACCGCGAAGGCCTGACCGTCCGCCAGCGCCTGGAGCTCTTCATCTCGGTGTGCGAGGGGGTACAGCACGCCCACCAGAAGGCGGTGATCCACCGGGACCTCAAGCCGGGCAACGTGCTGGTCACGCTGCAGGACGGCAAGGCGTTGCCGAAGATCATCGACTTCGGCGTGGCCAAGGCGCTGGATGAGCAACTCACCGACCGAACGCT
>CAZBZH010000487.1:0-3930 GCA_964496265.1 uncultured Acidobacteriota bacterium
TCGCTCGATCCCGGGCGCTACTTCACGTTGGTTCGCGCTACCAGGAGCGTGTCGCCTGCGGGGTCGTGAAGGGTCAGCACCAGCCGCTGGGGCCGCGCCCGCAACTCGAGCTGGACCTCGTAGATGGCGTGTTGGCCGGGCTGAGGCAATGCCTTGCCGCTGAGGACCACCGGGATCGGGTCGATGCTGTTGCGGTCACCCCGGTCGTCTTCCACGGCGACCCGCAGCTCGAGCTTGGCGGCGTACCCCCCTCGAGCCGGGAGCATGACCACGTCATCCATCGGGATCACGAGCTCCGCCGGGACGCGGGTCCGTTTCTTGGTGACCTTGGGCGTCCCCAGCCGGACCTCGAGGGGCTTGGAGCCGGGTACCCGGTCGAAGACCAGCGCACCCTCGGTGGCCATGGTCATCTCGGTGTCCCTGGAGCGATCCTTGTAGTCCCGCCGGGCGCGGACCTTGAGTCCCGGCTTGAGCACCTCGATGCGCACCTTGTGTTGCTTGTCGTTGCCCTTGCGATCGGGCCTGAAGCCGAGCCAGTAGTAGGAACGGGTGTCCTCGATCACCTTGGAGCCGGGTGCCAGCCGCGCGGTGTCGAGCAGTGCCCGGCCGCCGGTGCGCTCGGCCATCACCCCCAACGTCTCGTGGGTCGCGAACTCGCTCACCGCGCCGATGATGGTCCGTTGCTCTGCGCCCACGTTGGTCGCTCTCCGGCCCGGCACATCGATCGGGTACAGGGTGAATCCGAGCAGGTTGGCGGTATCGCAGACCGAGGACATGGCGAGGAGCCCACTAGGCGCTCCCAGGCTTCCGCCGAAGGTCCGGTTCGGGGCCGAGGGCCAGCCGCCCGAGAGCAGCAGGGCGACCTTGCGTCCCGTGGGCTCGGCAAAACTGCGCAACGTGGAGTTCATCGCCATCGCCATGTTGCGGAGTTCCCGCTCGAAGAGTTGGCCCACGAATTGGCCATCAGCCCCCTGAATGCTGTTGGGGCTGATCGGAACACCCGGAGCCGGCAGGGCGTCCAGGCCGTCAGCTCTGGGAGTGCCTACGATGGCAGCCTCGGGGTTCCGTCGGGTGCCCGCGGCCAGCAGGGTGCGGAGTTGCACTTGCCCGGCCAGCCCCGTGGCTCCGGTCTCACGGGCTTGGGCGAACATGGCCTTCAGACCGTCGGGGCCGGTCCAGTCGCCGTGCATCCGGGTACGGCGCCCGTTGTAGGACACCATGGCGACCTGGTCATCGGGCCCCAGGTTTTTGAACTGCTCTTCGAGCCGCTCGAGCACCAGATCGCGGTCGAAGGGGAAGCTGAAGACGTCGTCGATGAAAACCAGGTAGTGGGTCGGAACGGTGGCACCTTCCGGTGCCGCGGGCGCGCCGGCGACATCGCTGCGATCGGAGATGTCCAGGGCGACCCCGTCCTTGATCTCACTGAAGTACTTGATCGGCATCTCACGCTTGCCGACCTTGAGGCGGAAATCCTCGGGGCCGAGGCCGCTGACCCGATTGCCGTCCTTGTCGACGACCACCACTTCCAGATTGACCGCCCGGACGTCGAGCTTCTCGGTCAGCCCGCTGCGTCTGGGGTCTTGCGCCCAGGAACTGCCCAGGATCGCGAACGCGCAGAGCAGTGCCGTAAACCCATTGCGGATAGGCGAATCCATGATGTCCCCCGAGCCGGGCCGTGCTGTCCGGCGTTCCCCTCTCACTACCGATACTCTAGCGGGGGAGTCGGGCGGCGGCAAATCCGCCGCCCGACATTTTGGGGTCCGCTCAGGGGCAGACGGTCGCGTCCTGGGTCGCCACGCAGACCGAGGTCGACACCGGCCGCTCACCGCCCGAGGAGTCCGGGCCGTAGCTGCCTTCCGCGGTCGTGGAGGTGGGCACCACCAGGTAGTAGCGGCTGCCGGCGCCGGGCACGAGCCCGCTGAACGAGGTCGCGCCACCGGTGGTGCACTCGGTCGCCGTATGGCTGTAGTACGACCCGATCACACCCTCGTGGATCGTGTAGTCGCTGGCACCCACGCCGCAGCTGGCGCCCCAGCTCAGGTCGAGCCAGGCCGGGTTGGCGTTCTTGTCGACCTGGAGCGAGGCGATTTCACCGGGGATGCCCGCCGGCGCGTCGGCGGCGACGAGCAGCGAGTAATCTTCGACCTGGCCGAACTCGATGTTCTCGCAGGGAGAGCTGATCGAGGAGAAATCCGAGAGCACGCGCATGCGCAGCGCGGTCTCGCGCACGGCGCTGGTCGGCACGCTGATGCTGCCGCTGTGGTTCTCCAGCATGTTGATCGACTCGAAGGCCAGTTCGCTGGACTCGAGGATACCGTCGTTGTCCCAGTCGACATAGACCCGCACGTTCTCGTTGTTGGAGGGGCCTGTGGTCACCGAGATCGGGTAGCTCTGACCTGCCTCGAGGCCCGCCATGTCGCTGCAGGTGAAGTTCTCCTGCAGGGGATCCCCCTCGGTGTTGGTGTCGGTGGTCTTGTTCAGCCCGGCCACGGTCACGTTGATCAGGCCGATGCGGCAGCAGTTGTTGTGGCCGGCGAAGGTCGGGTTGCAGGATGCGGCAACCGGGGCGTCGGCCACGGCGATGAAGTTGTCCTTGGTCTCGGTGCTGCCGCCGTTCTCGTCGGAGGCCTGGAGCGAGACGGTGTAGAGCCCCTGGCTGGTGTAGTTGTGAGAGGGGTTGCGCACCGTGGAGCTGCCGCTGTCGCCGAAGTTCCACAGCCAGCTGTTGGGGCCGTTGGTCGACAGATCGGTGAAGTTGACGATGGCGGAGCTTCCGCAGTTCATCGTCGGCGCTCCGGTGAAGTTCGGAACCGGCGGGTCGACGCAGCTGTAGTTCTGCATCCCGCTCTGGCCGCAGCCGCTGAAGCTCGACGAATGGTTGACGATGTCCGCTCCCCCCTGGGTGTCGGCGATCGACAGGTTGCGGCTGGTGGTGCCCTGGGTCAGCGAGAAGTACATCACGTCGCTGGTGTCGTTGATGTGGTTGTGCTGCACATGGTGGCCCAGTTCATGCAGCGCCACCGAGTAGAAGTCGCTATCGAAGAAGCCGATGCCGCCGGGGTTGGCGCCGTAGTACCAGCTGATGCCGTCGGTGCCGTTGCGCCGGAACACGATGTCCATGCCGGTCACCCGCCAGGTGTCCCCGCCGCAGCTCGAGAAGTAGCTGGTGGCGCGGCCGAGCACGCCTGACGGGAGCGCCGTGGTGTCGCTGTCGAAGGCGGCGATGTTGATACCGTCATCCACCGGTGCGGCGATGGTGGTGGTGCCGTCGACATCGACGTTCCAGTCGGAGGTGCAGTTCCAGTCGGAGACCGCTTCCTCGAAACGGGCCGTGGCGTCGGGGATCGTCGTGATGTCGACGCCGTTGTTGGCGGTGCTGGTCGAGTACTTGTAGGTCACGCCGCCGCGGCCGTTGAGGTCCAGCGTCTTGATGCGGTAGATCTGGCCGCCGCTGTTGATCGAGTTGAGCCCGTACTGCACGGTCAGATCCGACGAGGACTGAAAGTCCTGGCCCGAGGAGTTGCGCACGATGATGCGCCCAGTGCCGGCGCTGACCCCGTTGACCCGGGAGGGCACGAGGACCTGGATCTGGGTGTTGTTCCAGGAGACCACGTGCTCCGGGTCGATCGAGCCGAAGCTTCCTCCCTGGCCGTCGTCGGCGTCGTCGAAGAACACCGTTGCGGGGCCGGTGTAGCTGCCGAAGTTGTTGCCGTTGATCGTCAGTACCTCGAGCACGCCGGCGCGAACGGTGGTCGGCGTGAAGTTGGTGATCGTCTCCAACTGTGCGCTGCCCCCCGGGTGGGTGTGCTCCAGATGGGTCGGCACGAAGGTGTCGACCTCGGTCAGCGGCGCGCCGGTCTGTTGGCGCACCACGTCGAACAGTTCGCTCGCCACGTCCCGGTAGGTATGGAATGGATCCCGAGCCTGGCC
>CAZBZH010000488.1:0-3923 GCA_964496265.1 uncultured Acidobacteriota bacterium
GAAGCGCCGGTCTCCGCGGGCATTTCTTTCTGGATCTCGGCAGCGAGGCGGAACGCCTCGGCCAGTTCCGGTTCGGTGATCGAGCGGTTGATCAGCTCGCGGGTCCGGTCCGAGGGGAGCTCCCCCCGGCTCGCTTTCCAGACCTCCTCGACGACCGAGTCCGGCGCGGCCGGCCGGTGGCCCCGGGCCAACTCCTCCAGTCCGCGGCGCAGGTTCTCGCTGCGAGCCGTATCGCTCATGGTTCCAGCCCCTTTCCGCTCAGACACTTCCTCAGGTCGCCGAGGCCGCGGTAGAGCAGATTGTCCACCCGCTTGACGTCCCAGCCGAGCATGGCGGCGGACTCCTTCAAGCCGTAGCCGTGAAGGTGGAGGGTCACGGCCAGGCGTCGTGGCTCGATCATCGACAGCAGGCAGTCCTCGATACCCCGGCCGATTTCGCGGGATGCCGAGACGCGCTCCGGATCGGGGGTGCCGGGGTCGACCGGCTCGGGCGCGGCGTCGAGGTCCACGGGTTCCTCCTGCTGGCGGCGCCGGCGCCGGATCTCGCTGATCGTGGCCGTATATCCGACCCGCCACAGGTAAGACGTGCTGCGGATCCGATTCTCCTCACCCTGTTGTTCGAGGATTCTCACGACCCGGATCATCGCCCCCTGGACGATGTCCTCCCGGTCGCCGGCGAGCCATGCCGGGCAGGCCTTGGCCACGGCCGCCACCAGAACGCGGCGGACCTCCTCCAGATCCCAGGACTGCGTCGAATCAGCGCTCAATAACCACCCCCGGCGGCTCATTCTAGACAAAGCCCGCCGCGGGCGTCGCCATCGGTTTCTCTCCGGGACAGACCGCCGCGGCTGATACGCTCTTGTCATGAGCGATAGTCGTGCCCAGAAACGCCGCGCCGCCGAGGCCGCCCTCGAGTACGTCGAGAGGGACTGGATTGTCGGTGTCGGCACCGGTTCCACCGCGGATCTGTTCATCGAGGCCCTGGCGACCCGTTTCCCCGGACTCCCCGGGGCCGTGGCCAGCTCCGAGTCCACCGCCCGGCAACTGCAGGAGCGGGGCATCCCGGTGCTGGAGCTCAACGACGCCGGGCCCCTCCCGATCTACGTCGACGGCGCCGACGAATCCGACGCCGGGTTGCGGCTGATCAAGGGGGGCGGCGGGGCGCTGACCCGGGAGAAGATCGTCGCGGCGGCCAGCCGGCAGTTCGTCTGCATCGCCCACGAGGCCAAGCTGGTCCCGCGGCTCGGGGCGTTCCCATTGCCGGTCGAGGTGATCCCGATGGCCCTGGCCCAGGTGGGCCGGGCGCTCCAGGACCTGGGGGGAGACCCGGTGGTGCGCCATGATTTCGTCACCGACAACGGCAACGCGATCCTGGATGTCCACGGCCTCGAGATCGAGAACCCGGCGGAACTGGAGCTGTTCATCGAGGGCATCGCCGGCGTGGTGACTTCGGGGCTCTTCGCCCGCCGGCCTGCGGACCTGCTGCTGCTGGGAACCGACGAGGGCCTGCGCACCCTGCGGGCCGGATCCCACGACTAGGCGTTTTCGAGCGGGATTCGCCGCGGCTTTCGTGCGACAATCGCCCCGGTGAGTGGAGCCCCCCAAACCCCCGGCGCCCCCGATCCGGTGGTGCGATCCCTGGTCGAACGGCTGGAGAGCGACTCCCGCCTCGGACCGATGATCGTCCATCGCCGCACGGTCGATCGCCGTCCCGCGAGTTACGCCGAGCCGGAGCGGCCGTTCCCGCAACAACTCCAGGAGGCGCTCCAGTACCGGGGGATCGAACGGCTGTACAGCCACCAGGCCCGGGCCATCGATCTGGCTCGCTCGGGCAAGAACGTGGTGGCGGTCACCCCGACCGCCTCGGGCAAGACCCTGATCTTCGCCCTGCCCGTGCTGGAGTCCGCACTCGAGGATCCCCGTTCCAAGGCGCTGTTCCTCTACCCGACCAAGGCGCTGGCCCAGGATCAGGTGGGGAGCCTCGGCGAGTTGTCCTCGGCGCTGGGCCCGTTCCGCACCCCACGCTTCGAGATCTACGACGGGGACACCCCGCAACACCGGCGCAAGAAGATCCGGGCCGATCCGCCGGAGATCCTGGTCACCAATCCGGACATGCTGCACATGGGCATCCTCTCCCATCATCAGGACTGGGCCGACTTCCTGAGGCAGCTACGCTGGGTCGTGCTCGATGAGATGCACGTCTACCGCGGCGTGTTCGGCGCTCACGTGCACCACATTCTCCAGCGGTTGCGCCGGCTGTGCGCCGAGGCGGGGGGGCGGCCCCGGTTCATCGGCGCCTCGGCCACCGTGGGGAATGCCGGCGAGTTCGCCGAGACCCTGGTCGGGGAACCCTTCGAGATGGTCGACGAGAGCGGCGCGCCGTCGGCGCCGCTCCACGTGCGGGTGTTGAACCCGGTGGCGGTTTCCCCCTACACCACCGCGGTGCGGGCGGTGGCCCGGGCCGCCGACGCGGGGCTCAAGACCATCGCCTTCACCAAGGCTCGCCGCACCACCGAGCTGCTGCACACCTGGCTCGTGCAGCAGGAACCCCAGCTGCGCGGCAAGGTCGCGCCCTATCGCGCCGGTTACCTGCCCGAGGAACGCCGGGACCTCGAGGCCCGGCTGTTTCGCGGCGAGCTGAGCGCCGTGCTCTCGACCAGCGCCCTCGAACTGGGGATCGACGTGGGCGCACTCGACGTATGCGTGCTGGTCGGTTACCCGGGCTCGCTGACCTCCACCTGGCAGCGCATCGGCCGGGTCGGCCGCAAGGACCGGGAGGCCCTGGCGATCCTGATCGCGATGCCCGACGCTCTCGATCAGTACGTGGCCCAGCACCCGGATCTGCTGTTCTCCAAGGGCTTCGAGCGCGTGGTGTTGGATCCGAACAATCCGTTCATCGCCGAGCGGCACCTGATCTGCGCGGCCAGCGAACGGCCGATCGACCGGGCGGAGCTGGAGCGGGCCGGTGAGGCGCGAACCGCTCTCGCCGACAAGATGCTCGACGAGGGCAACCTCCGGCTGGACGCCGCCGGCGAACGCTACTTCTCGTTCCGTCGCAAGCCCCACCGGGAGGTCAACCTGCGCACGGCGGCCCAGCCGTTCACCATCGTCGAGAAGCGCAGCGGGCGTCTGCTGGGACAGATCGACGGCATGCGGGTGCATCACGAATGCCATCCCGGCGCGATCTACCTCCATGGTGGGCGCAGCTTCCTGGTGACCGACCTCGACACCGAGAAGCGCAAGGCCACCGTCGAGCAGGCGCGGGTCGACTACTACACCGTGGTGATGGGGGAGAAGGAGACCGAGATTCTCGAACGGCTCGACCGGCGGGAGCTCGAGCTCCCCGTGCCGGGGAGCGATACGCCGCACCGGGTGGGCGTCGGTCTCGGCCGGCTCAAGGTCACCGTGCGTATCCGCGGCTACCAGAAGAAGCGGCTGTTCGGCGGCGATCCGATCTCGACCCATGATCTGGAAGCGCCGCCGCTGATCTTCGAAACCGTCGGGTTCTGGATCGAGCTGCCCCCTGAGATGCCGGTGGCGTTCAAGCAACGCGAGCTGCACTTCATGGGGGGCATCCACGCCGCCGAGCACGCGATGATCGCGTTGTTCCCGCTGCTGGCCATCGCCGACCGCGGCGACGTCGGTGGCATCTCCTACACCGGCCATCCCCAGCTCGGCCGGCCGGCGATCTTTCTCTACGACGGCATGGCCGGAGGCGCGGGGCTCGCCGCCCGGGGCTTCCGCGATCTGCCCGACCTGATCGCCCGCACCCGGGCGATGATCGAGTCCTGTGAGTGCGAGGAGGGGTGCCCCGGCTGCATCCAGTCTCCCCGCTGCGGCAACGGCAACAAGCCGCTGGACAAGCAGGCGTCGCTGCTGGTGCTCGGATTCCTCGAGGGGCGGGAGGCGATCTCCGAGCTGGAG
>CAZBZH010000489.1:0-3912 GCA_964496265.1 uncultured Acidobacteriota bacterium
AGCGTGGTGAAGTTGCCGTAGCGGGGGAAGTTGGCGTTGTCGAGTTGATCCAGGGTGCCCTCCAGCCGGTACTGGCCCAGTTCGGCGTCGATCTCGATCAGCCCTTCTCCCTCGCCGACGAAGCCCTCGATGTTGCCCTGCTCGGCGCCGACGCGTAGCTCTCCCCAGTTCCCGAACTGGATGCCGAAGTCGAGGCGCACCGTGCCGCCCTCAAACTCGGCGAGCGCCAGTTCGCCCTGGGCGTCGAAGGTCTGGGTCTGGCTACGCTCGAACTCGGCGCGGGGGGCGACGAACCAGCGGCCGCGGTAGTGCAGCGGCTGGTACCACTCACTGCTCAGGCCGTCCCGGTTGCCGATGCGGGCGAAGTTGTTCCACTCGGCGCCCAGCCGGTTGAGGTGGGTGCGGCGGTAGTTGGCCAGCAGGGCGAACTGCCCCCGCCCCTCCAGGTTGGAGTTGAGCTGGATGCCGAAGCGCAGATACGCCGGTCCCCAGCTCTTCTCCTCGACCTTGAGCACCAGGGCCGCGCCCGCGGCGCCTCGATCGACCAGATCGAACTCCACCGCCTGAAACTCGCCGACCTCGTAGATGCGGCGCAGGTCGTCCCGCAGCGCCACCAGGTCGAGGGTGTCTCCGGGAGCGACCCGGATACGGGTGCGCACCACCCTGGGGTGGACCCGCTCGGTGCCGACAATCTCCACCGAGGTGATCTTGATCGGGGGCGTGACGATCCGGTCCGGGCGGTGCCGCCGCCGCCAGGCCTCGTAGTCGCTCTCGTCGACCGCGTAGGGCAGTAGCCGGTCGGCGTCGGCCAGGGTGGCCTCGTAGCCGCTGCGGACCGCGGGCAGCACCGCGTCGAAGTCGGCGGTGCGCATCTCGCCCAGGTCGGGGACCAGCAGCAGATCCTGCTCCTCGAGCAGGGCGATCTGCTCCCGCACGTTTTGTTCGGTGAACAGGGTGATCGTCTGGGAGGCCACCTCGAAGAAAGAGCCCTCGGTGCGCTCCCCCTGGACCTGGGCCGAGATGTCCACGGCGATGATCCGCTCGGCGCCCAGTTCCCGGGCGATATCCACCGGCAGGTTGCGGATCACGCCCCCGTCGATCAGCAGCCGTCCATCGATCTCCACCGGGGTGAAGACGCCGGGGACCGACATGCTGGCGCGCATGGCGTCGGCCAGATCGCCCCCGCCGAGCACCACGTACTCGCCGGTATCCAGATCGGTGGCCACCGCGCGATAAGGCAGGGGGAGCTGGTCGAAGTCGGCGATCCCCTCGGTATGCAGGCTCAGCTCCCGCAGTTCGAAGCCCAGTTTCTGGCCCGCGATCAGGCCGGCGGGCAGGGTGATGCCCTCCCGGCCGACTCCCAGCTCGAACTGGAACAGGGCCAGGTTGTCGTCCTGCTTGCGGCGGAAGGAGACCGAACGTCGCGCCGGGGCGTCGGAGAACGCATCCACCCAGTCGATCCGGGCGAAAACCCTTTCCAGGTCGGCAGGGGACATCCCCGAGGCGTACAGCCCGCCGACGATCGAGCCCATGCTCGTGCCGACGATGAAGTCGACGGGCACCCGCAGCTCTTCCAGCGCGCGCAGGACGCCGACGTGGGCGGCGCCCCGAGCGCCGCCGCCGCTGAGCACCAGCGCCGTGCGCGGTCGTGTTTCGTCGCGCTGCGGCATCGCTCGGTCCTCGGCAAGCGCGACGCCGGGTAGAACGCTCGCGATGCAGAGGAGGGCGTTGAGACAGAGGCGGACTGCCGTGCGCGGCCATCGCCGCAGTCCCGCACCGGCAGCCGCTCTCAGCGGGTTCGGCATCGCGCGAACGGGTGGCGCCGATGAGCCTGTCGGGTTTTTCCGCGGCCGTCGCGCGGCCCGGCGGGAAAAAAACATGCAATGCCTCGCTTCAGAACGAGCCCAGCTTACCGATTTTGGGTAGGTTCAGGGGGAACACGGAGCAACCGGATGACCACTCGCAGGAAGATCGCACTACTGCTCGAATTCTTCGGGCTGTTCGTTCTTCCTCCGCTGCTCTACGTCTCCGGCGCCCTGCCGATCAAGGTGATCCCGGCGCTCTGGATCCTGACGGTTATCTGCCTGTTCATCCTCGGCCGCGGCGGCGACTTCGATTTCAGCCGGCTATGGAAGACCCGCTCGCTGGCCCGCACCCTGCGCTGGGCGCTGGTGCCCTTTCTGATCGCCGTGCCCTTTCTCGTCGGTTTGACCTTCCTGCTGTCCCCCGATCGCTTCTTCGACTTCGTGCGGGACCGTCCGGTGGTCTGGGCGATGCTGATGTTGCTCTATCCGATCCTCTCGGTCTACCCCCAGGGGATCGTCTACCGCACCTTCATCTTCCATCGCTACCGGAAGCTGTTCCCCACCGCCTGGAGCCGCATCCTGGTCAGCGCCCTGGCCTTCTCGCTGGTCCACGTGATCTTCATGAACTGGGTCGCGCCGGTGCTGACCCTGGGGGGCGGGCTGCTCTTCGCCTGGACCTATGAACGCACCCGCTCACCGCTGGTGGTGGCCTTCCAGCATGCGCTGTTCGGCTGCTTTCTGTTCACCATCGGGCTGGGGCGGTTCATCTACTCGGGCGGCGGTTAGGCAAGGGCAAGGACGCTGTCGCGTCGGCGGGGCGTGGGTCGCCGCGGATCCGAGCTCGGAAAAGGGTGGGCCGTCCGGCCCCTGACCCACCCCAGGGAAGGTCCCTAGTTACTATCGATCACGAAGGCGACCGGCACCAGGCAATCACCGGTCGAGTTGTAGGTCACGCTGGAGGTTCCGGAGTTGTTCAGGTTGACCAGGTGGGAGTGGGTATCCCATAACTGAGTCAACGTCACGCCGTCACCGCCGTTCCAGTCGCTATCCATCACCGGAGAGCCGGCGATCTGAACGCCGTCGAAGAACGACGTCTCCAGAGCCGCGGAGTTGTCGAAGCCGCCCCCTCGCTGGCCGTCGGCGCCGACCATGCTGAACAGAGCAGGGCGGTTGGCCACACCATGAGCCAGGTTGAAGGTCGCGGTGTTGAAGAACATCGAGTTGGGCAGGTTGTCGTAGACGAAGAGCGGACCGACGGTCTGGTCGTTGGCGTAGATGACGATCAGTGTCGCGCCCTGGTTGCGCTGCTCCTGGGTCTCCCCCGGGTTCCAGGGGTTCTGGCCGGTGGTTGACGTCCGGGAGTTGAACGGGACGACCACGTCGTAGTCCTGGTTCGGGTGGCTGCCGTTATTCAGGATCCAGGGGGTGACGTCCGCTACGTAGCTGTGGCTTCCGGCCATGCCCCAACAGGGATCCTGGCTGTCGGCGGTCTTGCGCCCGACCACCATGTTGCCGCGGAACAAGATCGGAGAGGTGTCCGGTCCGATCTCGTTCATGTCCGAGAAGTTCCAATAGAGCAACCCCTGCAGCACGCGGGACCCCTCGGGGACGCCCCGGGAGTGGATCGTGGCGGAAGTGCGGTTTCGCAACTGCACCCCATTGGCCACGTGATCGGCAAACTCATGGCGGAAGGACGGATCGATCTTCTCGAATTGCTTGTCGCCGATTGCGGCATCCAGGCGGGGGCTGGTCGATTCGTAGAATCCGATATTGACCTGTTCCGCGCCAGGCTCATCCTGGGGCGCGGCAAAGATGGAAGGGGCGATCAGGGCGCACGTGATGAACGCGATCCCGGTGGTAAGCAACGTTCGCTTCATGTGATGGCTTCCTATGCGATGCCGTCACCAACCGACCCATGCCGGTAGGGGACGGCGACTGGGGTCCATGAACGAGCGAAGTCTGCGGCCGCGACGACCTCGCGAATGAAAGCACGTGCCACGTCTGGTGCGTGCGTGCCTCGTTGGTTACGTCCGGTTGGGCTGCGGGACAACCTGGTTTGCCCATGCAGAAACGCCGAATGATCGGTTCGCATTGCACGGCGACAACT
>CAZBZH010000490.1:0-3912 GCA_964496265.1 uncultured Acidobacteriota bacterium
CACCGAGCTCGGGTTGTTCAACCTCGAGGCCAACCTCGATCCCTGCACCTTCGCACCCGGCTGCCTGACGGCGATGGAAGACCAGCTCAACGAGCTGTTGACCAAGCTGCGCAAGGTCGGGGAGACCCAGGGGATCAAGCACTGCCTGACCGGCATCCTGCCGACGATGCGCCAGTCCGACCTGGGTCTGGACAACATGACGCCGATGCCGCGCTACCACGCGCTGAACAACGCCATGAGCGAGATGCGCGGCGGGGCCTACGAGTTCCACATCAAGGGGCTCGACGAGCTGATCCTCAAGCACGACACGGTGATGCTGGAAGCGTGCAACGCCAGCTTCCAGGTGCACTTCCAGGTGGCGGTCGACGAGTTCGCCAATCTCTACAACGTGTCCCAGGTGGTGGCCGCGCCGGTGCTGGCGGCGGCGACCAACTCGCCGCTCCTGTTCGGGCGCCAGCTCTGGCGCGAGACCCGCATCGCGCTGTTCCAGCAGGCGGTCGATACCCGCAGCTCGACCCATCACCTGCGGGATCGCAGCCCGCGGGTGACCTTCGGTAGCCAGTGGTGCCGCAGCTCGGTGCTCGAGGTGTTCCAGGAGGACATCTCCCGCTTCCGCGCCCTGGTCGCCTCGGACATCGAGGAAGATTCGCTGCAGGACCTGCGCGAGGGGCGCATTCCCAAGCTGAAGGCGCTGCGGCTGCACAACGGCACGGTCTACCGCTGGAACCGGGCCTGCTACGGCATCCTCAACGGCAAGCCGCACCTGCGCATCGAGAACCGCGTGCTCCCTTCGGGCCCGACGGTGGTCGACCAAGTGGCCAACTCCGCCTTCTGGTTCGGTCTGATCAGCGCGCTGTCGGCCCGCTACGGCGACATCACCCAGGTGATCGACTTCTCCGACGCCGCGATGAACTTCACCTCGGCGGCGCGTCAGGGGCTGGGCGCCCAGTTGACCTGGCTCCACGGCGAGGTGCTGCCGGCGACCAACCTGATCTGCGACAAGCTGATGCCCCTGGCCGAGGAAGGCCTGCTCAAGCGGGGCATTCCCGAGGACGAGGTCGAGCGTTACCTCGGCATCATCGACAAGCGGGTCAGCTCGCATCAGACCGGTTCTCAATGGCTGGTCCAGTCGTTGGGCCAGATGCGCGGTCAGGGCACCAAGAGCGAACAGCTCAACGCGCTGGTCGCCGCGACCATCGAGCGTCAGAACTCGGGCGAGCCGGTTCACGAGTGGGGGCCGGCCAAGCTCAAGGAGGCCGGTGGCTGGAAGCACAACTTCCTCAAGGTCGAGCAGTACATGTCCACCGACCTGTACACCGTCAACGAAGATGAATCGCTGGAACTGGTCGCCAGCCTGATGGAATGGGAACGGATTCGCCATATTCCGGTGGAGGATCACGACCAACGGCTGGTGGGGCTGATCTCTTACCGCGCGTTGCTCAAGTTGATGGCCCGCGGTGGAACCGCTCAGGACGGCCGGCAGATCCCGGTCAGCGACGTGATGCGCCGCAATCCGCTCACCATCGGCCCCGAGGCCTCGACCCTCGAGGCGATCGAGCTGATGCGGGAGCACCGCATCGGTTGTCTGCCGGTGGTCAAGGACGAGCGTCTGGTCGGCGTGATCACCGAGTGGGACTTCATGAATGTGTCCGCCGAACTGCTCGAGCAGAAACTCAAAGAGAAGTAGTCAACGACGATGTCTGGTGATGGGGCGGGGCTGTTGACGGCTCCGACAGAGTACCGGCGTATCAACCGCCAGATTATTGGCGAGGCGCCGGGGCCGACGCTGATCCTGGTCGGAGGGATCCACGGCAACGAGCCGTCGGGGGTGATTGCTGCCCGCCGGGTGATGGACCGCCTGACCGCCGAGGAGATTCCTGTCCGCGGCGAGATCGTCGCGATCAACGGCAACCTCAAGGCGCTCAACGGCAAGCAGCGCTATCTCGATCGAGATCTCAACCGCCAGTGGAGCCAGCGCCGGGTCGACAGCGTGATGGCCGGCAACGTCGCCGGCGGTCTCGACGCCGAGGACCACGAGCTCAAGGAGATCTGGGAGCAGATCCGGGCGGCGGTCGATCGCCCCCGCGGCGAGATCTACTTCATCGACATGCACACCAGTTCCGCCGACGGCGCGCCGTTCCTCACCGTCGGCGACACCCTGCGCAACCGCGCCTTCGCCATGGAGGTCGGCCTGCCGCTGATCCTCGGCCTCGAGGAACAGGTCGACGGCGCGCTGCTCGAGTTCATGAACAACCGGGGCTACATCACCCTGGGCATCGAGGCCGGGCAGCACGACTGTCCCAGATCGATCGACCACCACGAGGCGGTGTTGTGGCGGGCGCTGGGGACGTCCGGTTCCATTGAGGGTGCGCGGACGCCGGAGCCCGAGCGCTGGGTTGAGGTGTTGAACAAGGCGTCGGCATCGACCCCCAGGGTCATCGAGGTGCGGCGCCGCCACGCGATCACCCCCGAGGATGACTTCCGCATGCGCCCGGGCTACCGCAACTTCCAGCGGGTGGAGAAGAAGGAACATCTGGGCGACGACCGTCGCGGCGAGGTGCGGGCGGTCGAGTCGGGGATGATCCTGCTGCCGCTGTATCAGGGGCAGGGCAACGACGGCTTCTTTCTCTGCCGTGAGTTCAGCAGCTTCTGGTTGACCGTTTCGACCTACCTGCGGCGGCTCAAGCTGGAAGGGGTGATGGACTGGCTGCCCGGCGTGAGCCAGCACCCCGAGTTCGAACGGACCTTGATCGTCAACACCCGGGTGGCGCGGTTCTACCCCCTCGAGGTGTTCCACCTGTTCGGCTACCGCAAGCGCCGCAAGAAAGGCGACCTGCTCGTGGTCAGCCGCCGGCGCTACGACCGGCCCGCGAGCTAGTTTCGTCGGGCAGCGGAGGGTTCGATGAGTTCGAAGCGGTATGGGGTGCCGGGAGATGTCGCGGCGCGGGCCCACGTCAACGCCGAGCGCTACGAGGCGATGTACCGGCGGTCCGTCGAGGACAACACCGGCTTCTGGGCCGAGCAGGCAGGCCGCGTCGACTGGATCCAGGCGCCCTCGACGATCAAGAACGTCTCCTACGCCTCGAAGGATCTCTCGATCCGCTGGTACGAGGACGGCGTGCTCAACGTCTGCGCCAACTGCGTGGATCGGCACCTGCCCCACAAGGCCGACGATGTCGCCATCATCTGGGAAGGGGACGACCCGTCCAAGGATGACAAGATCACCTACGGCGAGCTTCATCGCCGGGTCTGCAAGTTCGCCAACGTGCTCAAGTCCCGGGGTGTCGAGAAGGGGGACCGGGTCACGATCTACATGCCGATGATTCCCGAGGCCGCGGTGGCGATGCTCGCCTGCGCTCGCATCGGCGCGGTGCATTCGGTGGTCTTCGGCGGCTTCTCCCCCGACGCCCTGGCGGGCCGCATCACCGACTGCGATTCGACGGTGGTGATCACCGCCGACGAGGGTTTGCGGGGCGGCCGCAAGGTGCCGCTCAAGCAGAACGTCGACAAGGCGCTCGAGTTGCCCGGCACCGAGATCGTCGAGACGGTGCTGGTGGTGCTCAACACCTCGGGGGATATCCAGTGGAACGACAAGCGGGATATCTGGCTCCATGAGGCCGAGGAGGCGGTGGAGGAAGACTGTCCGCCCGAGCCGATGAACGCCGAGGATCCGCTGTTCATCCTCTACACCTCGGGATCGACCGGGAAGCCCAAGGGGGTGCTGCACACCTCCGGCGGGTATCTGGTCTACGCCTCGCTGACCCATGAGGTGGTCTTCGACTACCACCCGGGGGACGTCTACTGGTGCACCGCCGATGTGGGCTGGGTCACCGGGCACAGCTACATCGTCTACGGACCCCTGGCCAACGGCGCCCAGACGCTGCTGTTCGAGGGGATTCCGACCTATCCCGA
>CAZBZH010000491.1:0-3908 GCA_964496265.1 uncultured Acidobacteriota bacterium
GTGCTGGGTATCGTCCAGGGCGAGCACCCGGCGTCGATCGAGGAACGGCTCAAGGCCTTCCTGCCGCCGAAGCTCCGCGACGCCGAGAAGAAGGAAGAGAAGGCCGCGTAGGCCCCGCGGGAGAACGCGATGAAAGAAGAATGCGAAGAGTGTAAACCGGGCGCACCCGAATGGATGGTTACCTTCGGCGACATGATGTCGCTGCTGCTGGCCTTCTTCGTGCTGCTGCTGTCGTTCTCGACCATGGAGCTGGCCAAGTTCAAGGTCGTGGCCGGGTCGATGCGCGACGCTTTCGGCATCAGCAACGACTCGGCGATGAGCTCGATCGAGATCGGCTCCGAGGAACCGATGAAGCGGTCGGTGGAACCCACCGCGGGGACCAACACCCTGATGGTGCTGCAGCAGATGCGCCAGGCCATCGAGAAGTCGGAGATGGAAGACGCCGGCAACGTGACCGTCGACGAACGTGGCGTCGTGCTGCAGCTCGATGGTGACGCGCTGTTCAAGACCGGCAAGGCGGAGCTCCAGGAGAAGGCCCTGGTGCTGCTCGCCGAGGTGGCCAAGGTCGCCAAGTCCCAGGCGGGGCAGATGGAGGTCGAGGGGCACACCGACAACGTGCCGATTCGCAGCGCCCAGTTCCCGAGCAACTGGGAGCTGTCGAGCGCCCGCGCCGGCGCCGCCGCCCGCCACCTGGTCGACAACGGTCTGGCCACCACACGCATCAAGGCGGTCGGCTACGCCGACACGCGGCCGCTGGAATCCAATGACACGCCCGCAGGCCGGGCCAAGAACCGCCGCATCGAGATCCTGTTTGTCGGGCCGAGCGACGGGGACGAAGAGCCCGACGAGAAACGGACCGTCCTGTCCGACGGTTGATCGGCAGGTTGAGGTGACGCAATGAAGAAGAAGAAACTGATCATCATCATCGCGGCCGTCGTGGTCGTGCTGGCCGGCGGCGGAGCCGCAGCCTTCTTCGCCATGAGCGGTGGCGAGGAGGAGGAGCCGCAAGAGGTGGTGGAAGTCGAGGAACCGCCGGGTCTGATGGAACTCGACCCCTTCGTGGTCAACGTGACCGAGGGCAAGAAGGGGCGCATCGCCAAGCTCAACATCAGCCTGACGATCACCCCGGCCGAGGCGGTGACCACCCTCTCCGAGGACAGCCTGCTGCTGGCGCGCATGCGCGACCGGACGCTGACGCTGCTGACCGCCAAGGCCTACGACGAGCTGGTCACCCCGCTGGGGAAGGAGAGCCTGCGCCGGGAGCTCAAGGCGCGGTTGGGGCCGCTGGTTGAAGCGGCGGTAGACCCCGAAGCCGAGGAGCCGGTCGCCCCCGAGATCAAGGACGTCCTGTTCTCCGAGTTCATGGTCCAGTAGAACGGTGAGCTCGCCCGGTGGCGCCGCCCCGGCGCTGCCGGGCCGCAAAAGAGGCCTCGTTAGTCCGAGCCGCCGTCGCTCCGTTCCGCGTCGCAGCCGCATCCGGCGCCCGTGCCGCGGCTGTCGCCGTCGCCGCGCTGCCGGCTCGTCAGTTCGGGATAGTGCAGCTTGCGACACTCTCCGCACAGCGAATGGCTGAACATCACATCCGAGTGGCTCGAGATGTAGCTCTCGAGCTTGTGCCAGGTGTCCTGGTCGTCGCGGATGCTCTTGCAGTGCATGCAGATCGGTAGCAGACCCTGCAGTTTCTTGACGTGATCGAGAGCGTCCTGCAGCTCGTCGATCTTCCCCGCCAGCTGGTTCTGTAGCTCGATGATGCGCTGGCCGGTGTGGATCCGCGCCTCCAGCTCCTTGGGGTCGCAGGGCTTGATCATGTAGTCGTCGGCGCCGGATTCGAGGCCGAGCACCACATCATCCTTGGTCTCCCGGGTAGTCAGCATGATCACGTAGATGTAGTGACCGAACAGCGACTGATCTTCGCGCAGGCGGCGACAGATCTCGATTCCGTCGACTCCGGGCATCATCCAGTCGAGGATCGCGATATGCGGCGCGTGGTCGACGATCGCGTTCCACGCAGCCTCGCCGTCCTCGGTGACCACGACCTCGTGGCCCATGCGGTCGAGCACTTTCTCCAGCAACAGCCGCGGCACACCGCTGTCCTCGGCGATCACGATGCGCAGGGGGCCCTGAGCCTCGACGCGAGGCGCTGTCGCCGGAAGCTTCATCGTCCTGCCGCCGCAGGTTTCTTGGAAGCCGCCAGCTTGCGACGCAGCGCACGCCAGTGGAGCGAGAGCCCGAAGAAACGAGCCACCGCGTCCCAGAACTGCTGTTCGACCTCGTCGAACCCGGACTCGGCGATCCGGGCGTAGATCACGATGCTGCCGAAGGCCAGGCCGTCACAGGCCAGCGGCACCAGATAGGCCGAGGAGAGTTGCTCCGCCCCGGGAGGCGCCGCGCCGAAGAAGACCTCGGTCTCGAGGTCCTCGACCAGTTTGGCCTTGCCCGGGCGGCTCATACGATACGCCGTGCTTCCCAGGTTCTCGGCCACCGTGGCGTTGAGCGGATCGGCACCGCCGGGACAGACATCCCGCTCTTCCATCGAGGTGCTCTTCGCGGCGAACAGCAGAATCGACCCGTGGGTGCGGGAGGTGTGTTCCAGCAGGGTCTTGAGGGTGTCCGGCGGAACCGGCGGCGCCGCCGGATCGGTCAACACCGGAGCCAGCCAGGCCAGGGCTTCCATCAAGCGACCGCGCCGTTCGTTGACCGCGTGGACGCTCTTCAGGTCGTCGATGCGCTCGGCAAGCTTCATCCCGCTCTGCACCGCCTCGCGGAGCAGGCTCTCCTGATCCATGATGCGGCGGTCGCGGCCCTCTTCGGCCCACTTCTCCCGGTAGGCCTCCATGTCCACCCGGTGCTCGAACTGGCCGGCCGTGGGCGCGGAGCTCCCCGGGATCTCGGGGGCGCGCTCCTGGGCCTGGGCCAACGCCTGGTCGACGGTCTTGTCGATGAACTCCTTGGACAGATTCGACTTCCCCGCCTTGGCGTAGACCGCGGCGATCGCGCCCTTGAGCGCGGCCCCGAAGGTCTCGATCACGCCGGCGCCACTGGTTGCCACCGCCTCGTAGTTGGGGCGGTTGGCCAGGTTCAGTTCCTTGTTCATCTCGACGACGCGCCGAGCGTTGGGCAGGTCTCGCTTGTTCCACTGCAGGATCACCGTGGTGGTGTTCGGGTCCAGACCGTTCTGGATCAGGTTCTCCTGCATGTTCTGCTCGGCCCAGATGTTGTTCTTGGCCGCGTCGGGAGAACTGTCCACCACCAGCACCACGGCGTCGGCTCCGCCGAGCACCTGACGCCGGGTCGTCTCGTAGTGCACCTGGCCAGGCACCGTGTAGACCTTGGCCCGCACCGTCAGCCCGCCGATCCGGCCGAGGTCCATCGGCAGCAGATCAAAGAACAGCGTCCGATCGTCCTGGGTCGCGATCGACACCAGGCCCTGCTCCGCGTTGGGGTCGGTCAGCCGGTGGAGGGTCGCCAGGTTGGTCGTCTTCCCGCCCATGGCGCAGCCGTAGTAGACCACCTTGAGGGTCACGACCTTGTTGGCAGCATCGATGACAGCCACAGTTGCTTCCTGCTCTTTGGGGAAAACGGCTCCCCCTGGACCTTGTTTATCGGCACGTCACCGCGTTTGTTGAGGGTTGGATTCCCCGTTTTCGTGGTTTCTTCGCCCACTATTTTGTCGGTATACTCAACAGAAGTGGCCGGCAGCTGGGAGACGGGTTGTCATGTGGGGATCCGTGGGCGACCGGGCGGCAATGTCAGATCGGCAAACCGATCCGCCGCCCAGCGGGACCTCTGTGGCTGGGATAGGATCGGGCAACCATGGCCGCTGACGCGAAGACAGCCTTCGGCCGTTACCTACGGCTGGTTCGAGAGCGCAAGGGACTCTCCCTGGAACAGGTGCAATCCCTATCGCG
>CAZBZH010000492.1:0-3908 GCA_964496265.1 uncultured Acidobacteriota bacterium
CCCCGATCGCCGCCGCCGAGGCCAACCCCGCGGGCGTCCCAGGCGAACGGGCCCAGGCTCCCGGAGCCCAGGATGCCGAGGAGACCGAGCTGGGCTCGGCGCGCCTTCTGATGTCCAAGGGGGAATTCGATCAGGCGTTGCAGATTCTGGACGGGCTCTACCGGGCCAAACCCCAGGACGGCAACCTGCGCAAGCTGGTCGCCGAGGCCGAGGCCGCTTTCGTCGAGAAGGCCTACCGGCACTACCTGCCGGCGGAACAGGTTCCGGTGCTGACCCGTCCGATCGAGGAGCTGCAGTCGGATCAACTCTCGCCCAGCGAGTACTTCCTGCTGAGCCGGATCGACGGCAGCTGGGACATCAAGTCGATCATCCAGATCGCGCCGATCCGCGAGGTCGATGCGCTGCGCACCCTGCGCCGCATGCGCGAGGAAGGGATCATCGAGTTGCGCAACGCCGACGGCAGCTAGCCCTCGAGCACGACCATCGCGCCGGCGACTCCGGGCTGGTGACTCAGACTGACCAGGGTGCGCTTGACCCCGAGACGCCGAGCAGCCTGCTCGGCGGCCCCATGCAGCCGCAAGGTGGGCTCCCCGTTGGATCCACGCAGCACCTCGATCTGGGTGAACCCGACCCCCTGCCCCCAGCCGGTGCCCAGGGCCTTCATGCAGGCCTCCTTGGCGGCAAAGCGGGCTGCCAGGCTGAGGGTGCGGGCGCCCTCGCCCCCGCCGACCCGGCGCTCGCCGGGGGTGAACACCCGGTCCTCGAACCGGGCCCCGTGGCGCTCCAGAACGGCGGTGAAGCGGGGCAACTCCACCAGGTCGAGACCGATACCGAGGATCATGGTCGAATGCTATACTAAGGCCCGTCAGCCCGTAGGCGCGAAGTACTCCAAACATCACACCCCGAAGGACTTACGCGCAAAGTCCTCCAGGAGAACGCGGTGGAACAGCCGGATAAGGTGCTGCTCGACAAGCTTGGTCGGGGAGGCCTGTCCAGGGTCCTGGACGACCTGCTCGACAAGAACCGGCTGGTCCGGTTGGCCAACACCTGCGGCCTGAGCTACCCCGGCATGCGCACCCGTTCCCAGACCCGCGACCGCCTGCTGGGAGATCTGGCCGAGCGCGCCGAGAAAGAGGACGCCACCGCCAAGGCGCTGTTCCGGGCCCTGCGCAAGGAGACCGCCGCCCAGCAGCGCAGCTGGAATCGACTGTCCGACGAGAAAAAGCTGGCCGCCCTGGAAGCGTTGGATCCGGGCCGCAGCCGCAAACTGGGGCTGCACCTGTTCCTGCTGGCCCGGGACAACGGCGGCAACGGGCTCGACCAGCGGCTCGGCGCGCTGCTCAAGGAACCCGGCGTCTGGCCCCGGGCCCAACCCCCGGCGGTCGCCGCCAAGGAGACCGCCCAGCTCGAAAAGAAGTTTGCCGACCTGCAGAAGAAGCAGAAGGCCCAGCACACCCGGCTGACCAAGTCTCGTGACGAACAGAAAAAGCTCAAACGGGATCTGATCCAGCGCAAGGGGGAGTTGGCCGAGTCCCGCCTGCTGGTCTCACGGCTGCGGGAACAGATCGAACAGTTCAAGAAGGCGACGCCGGAGACCGCGCCGCCGCCGGCCGCCGAGCAGTTGGACAAGCTGGCCCGGGCGGTCCGCTCGCTGTCCAACCAGCAGCGCAAACTGACCCACGGGATCGAGAAGCAGGCCGAGACGGTGCCGACCGCCACCCTGCCCGCGGGCTCGCTGGATCCGCTGCTCGAGGCGATCGGCGGTCTGCAGAAGGAAATGGCCGGCATGCGGCGGGACCGCCGCAAGGAGCAGAAGGACACCCGGGAACTGCTCGAGCAACTGGGCACCGAGCTTCGCTCGCTGAAGAAGGCCCGCCAGGCGGCGACCCGCAAACCGCGGCCGGGCAAGGGAGACCGGGTCGGCGTGTTCGTCGACGTGCAGAACATGTACTACGGCGCCCGGCAGCTGAAGGGCAAGCTGGACTTCGATGCCCTGCTGCAGGCGGCAGTGCGGGAACGCCGTCTGATCCAGGCCAAGGCCTACGTGGTCGAGTCCAAGGAGATCGACCAGTCCGGTTTCATCTCCCGACTGCAGCAGAAGGCCTTCGAGGTGCGGCGCAAGACCCTGAAGGTCCGTTCCGACGGATCGATGAAGGGTGACTGGGACATGGAGATGGCCCTGGAGATCCTCGACGCGGCGAGCAGCCTCGACGTGGTCGTGCTGGTCTCCGGCGACGGCGACTTCACCTCTCTGGTCAATCGGGTCAAGCGCATGGGTCCGCGGGTCGAGGTCATCGGCTTCCCCCGCACCACCGCCAAGTCGCTGGTGGAATCCGCCGACGACTACCAGCCGCTGGACCGCAAGTTCATGATCCGCACGCCGGCGCGGTCGAGCAACAGCGGTTCGTCGAAGTAGGACGCCGGGTCACGGCGGCGGCTCTAGCAACTGCCGGGGCCGACGAAACCGATCTCACCCTGGGGGGTGATCCGCAGGTAGCGGCGATCGTCCTTCCACAGCGGCAGGATCCAGATCTTCCCCGGCGGTGACGGCGGCCGCGCCTCGAGCACCTTCTCCACGTGGAAATGTCCCAGGATCACCGCGTCATGCTCCGCCAGGAACTCGGCGGCATAGCTCCGCACCTGCTCCTCGGGAAAGACCTGCTTGTGCGCCAGATTCGTGCGGCGCAAGCGGGCCTCGAGGTCCTCGGCCAGCTTCAGGCTGCGGCGCCGGGGCAACAGGCGGAAGATCCCCCAGAAAAGCGGTGTGCGGCTGAACCAGCGCCAGCGGCGATACTGCTTGTCCTCCCGGTTGACCAGGTCGCCGTGGATCGCGTAGAGCCGCAGCCCCCCCTGTTCCTCATGGATGCCCTGGTCCCCCGCCCCGTCCAACGGTTCGCCGATGTAGGCCGGCGCGATGCGGTAGTCCCGGTTGCCCTCGACGTAGTGCACCGACACGCCGGCCGCGCGTAGCTCGGCGAGCTTTCTCAGCACCGCGGTCTGATGGGGTTGCTCCATCTCCGGCCGACCGATCCACAGATTGAACAGATCGCCGATCAGGATCACCCGGCGGGCGCTCTGCTTCAGACCCTCGAGCATGGTCAGGAAGTCGGGCAGATCCGGGTCGTCCCGGTCGAGGTGGGCGTCGCCGATGAAAACGAGATCCTGGCCGGCCATCGAACTCAGGGCTCCACGCCGACGGCCGGGCTGGACATGAATTCCCGGCGGAAGTCCTCGAAGCGTCCCTCGAGGATCGCCGCACGCATCCGGCGCATCAGCCGCAGATAGAAGCTCAGGTTGTGGATCGTGTGCAGACGGTGCCCCAGGATTTCGTTGGACATGAACAGATGGCGCAGGTACGCCCGGCTGTACTGGGTACAGGCTTCGCAATCGCACTCGGGATCGAGGGGCGACGTATCCCGCTGATGACCGGCGCGCTTGATGTTGACCTTGCCCCGGGAGGTGAAGAGCGTCCCGTTCCGTGCGTTGCGGGTCGGCATCACGCAGTCGAACATGTCCAGGCCCCGGGCCACCGCCTCGACCAGGTCCTGAGGCCTGCCGACTCCCATCAGGTAGCGCGGTTTGTCGGCGGGCAACAACGCCGCGGTGCGGCCGGCGATGCCCGCGATCTGGTCCTCGGGCTCTCCGACCGCCACGCCGCCCACGGCGTAGCCGGGGAAGCCGATCTCCTGCAGCTCGGCGGCGCTGCGTTCCCGCAGAGCCATCTCCGTGCCCCCCTGGACGATGCCGAACAGCACTCCGGGGCCGTCGTAGGAATCGACGCAGCGCCGCGCCCACGCCGTGGTGCGCGTCACCGCCTCCTCCAGCCGCTTGCGGGGAGCCGGCAGCGCCGGACACTCGTCGAGCACCATCACGATGTCCGACCCGAGGGCGGCCTGGATCTCCATGCT
>CAZBZH010000493.1:0-3882 GCA_964496265.1 uncultured Acidobacteriota bacterium
GCCCCACCCCGATCGTTCGTCCGCCCTCCGCCGAGAGCAGCAGCTCAAACGATGGGCTGTAGCGAAGAAAGAGGCTCTAAGTCGGGCGATACTGCGCACCTGCGTCGCCTGACGAAGCTCCGGAATCGGGTCTTGAGTTGCGCTGAAAGGACGCGAATCAAACTCCGCGCAAAACGAACCGACCGCTTCTCCGATCAGCATCGACGGGGTATCTTCGTGAGGAAGAAAGCACGCCAGGGCGTGATCCGCTCCGGTTTTCGTGGGGTGGTTCAGAAAATGAACTTCATGGTTTCACTCTTCATTCTATCTGCAGCTGCCGGGGCAACCGGCCCAGAGCCCATTTCAGAGGTCGAATTCAATCCATTCGGTCAGTATCGCCTGGTGATTTCAGTGGCAGATGGTAGTCCACCACTCACAATCGATCTCCGGTGGCTGCAAAAGGCATCAGGGACCCTGGGTCCCTTTGGTGCGAGAATCTTCATCGAAGATCACAGCGGCAATCCTATTTCCTGCCTTGGCAGCGAGGGCAAGGGCTATTCCTCCACACAGCATTCATCAAACATAAGGGCGATGCAGCCGGCGAGGAGCCTCGAACTTCAACCAGGGGAGACGCATCGCAGTCCGTGGTACCACCTCGAGAGTCTTCTTTGGGGTTTCCCGGACTGTGCTTTGCCATCCTGGGATCCGGAGAACCTGGCGCGATACAAGATTCGTTTCCGGGTTGGCAGTGAACGCGGAGTGATCCTAGCGGAAAGCGATTGGCGAGCCTTCGATTCGTTCGTGATCGGAAGGATTAGATAGTTGCGTTTGTCGCCACTGCTAGATGATGCTCAACTCGGTTTCGAAAAGGTGGAGAAACTCGCGTGACGCGACAGGGCTTGGGTGGAGTATTGATGAAGGGTGCGCGGGTCTTTTCGGCCATCGTACTGCTCGTACTCCTGGCGTCATGTTCGGCGCCGATGGATACGCCGATGCCCCTGGGCCTCGACGGGGTTGCCCTCGGGGCCAGTCGGTCGCAAACGCTCGCGGTACGTGATAACGCCAGAGTCAACCAAAGTGACCGTCACGTTTCAGAGGACGTCGAGATTCTGGACGGGAAATTCGCGCTGGTTACGTACTTCTTCGAATCGAGATGGCGGTTGGCGTCCGTTGACATCCAGTTCGACGTGCCCGAGCTTGCCGATGAAGGCCTCGCTGCGCCTCTTGTGCTGGGTGCGATTCTAGATCAGGCGGTAGGAATCTGGGGCGAGCCCACGCAGGTTAATCGCCTGGAGCGTCGTTTCGAGAAGATCGCTTTGATGTGGGCGAAGGACGGGTACTTCGTCACGCTTCGTATGTGCCCGCCAGAGGTGATAGCGACGGCTGAGCATCCACAGGACCCCGTCGGCGCATACCTGTCTGTGAGTGTTCCGGATGTTTTCGAGCACCGCTACGCTCGTTCAGAATTCGGAGTGGAGTACGACCAGGCAGCTTGGGAGCAGGTGAGCCAGTGGTTGTCGTCCAGTCGGGCCGCCGGCGTCCGACTGTAACCCGCTCAAGCCTTGCAAGTCATAGGCGGAGAAGGCCAAGCATGAAGCTGCGGTAGAGTTCAAAAGGTGTGTTTCGCCGTGTCTCAATCCTTTGCGATTCGCGAAGGAATGCCTTTCTTGGTGGAGCGATAGGCCTGCGGACGTTTGTTGAAATCCGGATCAAGGCGAGGGTGCGATGGTTCAAGTTCTAGGTACTACCGGAGTACAGGAACGAGCTGTCAACCCTTGGTGCCGCCTGGCGTTCGCTGTTGTTCTGATTCGCCTGTGCATAGTGTCGCCGGCGGCTGCTGTGGGTTTGAGCACGGACGTGCGGAGCGCCGGCCTCCAGGCGCCTCCGGGTATGGCTGAGATCAGAGACAGTGGCGACCTGCTAAGTCTGCCCATGCGTGCTCCTGCCGAGAGCCGTGTTGCGGGGTTCTGAAAGATCGCGGCAACTTTCCAGCGCCTCCTCCGTTCGGGGTACATGCACTCACGAACAAAGCTCCTGGTCTGCCTGATCACCCTCGGATTCCTCGCCGGCTGCGGCGGCCCGCCGGGGCCCGGCGATCGCTTCCGGGATTGTCCCGAATGCCCCGAGATGGTCGTCGTGCCCGGAGGCGACCTGCTGTTCGGCTCGCCCGAGAGCGAGGAAGGGCGCTCGGCCGACGAGGGCCCTCAGCTACCGCTGACGATTCAGCCCTTCGCCGCCGGACGCTTCCCGGTGACCCGCGGCGAGTTTGCCGCTTTCCTTGCGGCAACCGAGCAAGACGGTGACGTCGACGCGGCGGAACAGCCCGGCTGTTTCGTGCTGCAGGGCAACGGGGGCTGGGGCTTCAACCCCGAGGGTCGCTGGGACGATCCGGACTTCGAACAGGGGGACGATCATCCGGTGGTCTGCGTGAGCTGGAACGAAGCCCAGGACTACGTCGCCTGGCTCAACTCCCAGGTGGAAGGCACGCCCTATCGGCTGTTGGCCGAGGCCGAATGGGAGTACGCCGCCCGGGCGGGCACCACGACACCCTACTGGTGGGGCGACGCTCAGGGAGGCTTCTGCAGCTACACCAACGGCGCCGGCGCCGAAGCGGCGGCGGTGTACACGGCGTGGGACCGCGCGGGGACCTGCGACGACGGCTTCCTCTACACGGCCCCCGTCGGCCACTACCGGAAGCCGAACCCCTTCGGCCTCGAGGATATGGTGGGTAACGCCTGGGAGTGGGTCTCGGACTGCTACGTCAACCGCATCGAGCCCCCGGCGAACACCCAGAAAGACGAGGGTTGCGAGAAGCGGGTGCTGCGCGGCGGAGGCTGGGACTACGCCCCGCTCTACCTGCGCACCGCCTACCGCGGGGCCTGGTCCGGAGACGGCCGTTTCGCCAACTTCGGCTTCCGCGTGGCGCGGGATCTGCACGACTGATCACACCCCGTGATCTAAGATGGCCGGGATGAGTTCGCTGGCCTCAGGTAGCCCGATCGGACGCTACCGCATCGTCGAGTCGATCGGCGCGGGTGGGATGGGCGAGGTTTACCTCGCCGAGGACCCGCAGCTGCGCCGCAAGGTCGCGATCAAGTTCCTGCCGGAGCAGGCGGAAACCACGGCGCTGCATCGCTTCGAGCAGGAGGCGCTGACCGTTTCCTCGCTCAACCACCCCAACATCCTGGTGCTCCACGAAACCGGCGAGCACGAAGGACGGCGCTACCTGGTCACCGAGTTCGTCGAGGGGGAGACGCTGCGGGCGCAGATGCAGGGTGGGCCGATGGAGCCCCAGCAGGCGTGTCGCATCGCCGCGCAGATCGCCCGTGCCCTCGATGCGGCGCATCGCGCCGGCGTGATCCATCGGGACGTGAAGCCGGAGAACGTGATCGTCCGGCCCGACGGCTACGTCAAGCTGGTCGACTTCGGTCTGGCCAAGCTGTTCTCGCCGGAACCGGTCGATTCGGAGACGCGGACCCAGCTCCAGACCGAGCCGGGGAAGGTGGTCGGCACCGTTCGGTACATGTCGCCCGAGCAGGCCCGCGGCCTGCCGGTCGACGCCCGCACCGATTTGTTCAGCCTGGGCGGCGTGCTCTACGAGATGCTGACCGGCCGCGCGGCCTTCGATGGGCCGACCTTCAGCGACGTGCTCGCGGCGATCCTGACCGGTACGCCCGAGCTCGAAGCGGTCCCCGAGGAACTGCGTTCGTTGATCGGCACCTTGTTGGCCAAGGAGCCCCAGGCCCGGTCCCTCGACGCCTCCGGCGTCGCCGAGGCGCTGGAGGGTCAGCTTTCGGGTTCTCGGCCTGCGGCCGCGGCGCCGGGCTTCTCGTGGAAGGGCCTGGCCTGGATCGCCCCGCTGGTGCTCCTGCTCGCTCTTGCCCTGTGGAAGTTCGCGCCGGC
>CAZBZH010000494.1:0-3880 GCA_964496265.1 uncultured Acidobacteriota bacterium
TTCGACGACGCCGGAGCGCAACTCCGGCGCAACTCGGCGGACGCTAAGGTCCGGTCTGCCGTACTTTCGCATAGCCGTAGAGTGCAACCATTCGCCGTCTTCAAGCGGGGAGGAGAGTATCGTGACATGGCGTTGCGGCGCCCCGGTCGTCGACTCGAAAGCACCTTCCCGCCACTCTTCCGGCGCCCACCACTTGAGCGCCAGGGAGTCGTAGACCGCGACCCCTCCGCAATCCAGCAGGCACTGGATCAGGCCGACGACATCGCGGAAGAAGTTCAGGGTGGCGGGATCGGCGATTGCTCCTCGCACGGTCGTTACTTGAGTGTCGGGCCGGATGGCGGCCGCTACCTCGGGCCGCTCGCGCTGAAGCCGCTCCCACTCAGGCCCCCGCCGGAACCGATCCTGCTCTGGCCCCGACCCCGAGTCGTGGCGGGTGATCTCGATACCGCCGGGTAGTCCTCCGAAGCGGTACTTGCTTCGAGAGACAGCGGGCTCTTCGGGGAGATCGCCAAAGATCAGGTAGAGGAGGAAGGCGTCGTCCCCGCCGGGGACGAAGTAAGGCCGTGACCAATCCGGGAGCACTCTCACCAGTCCACTTCTCGCTGACGGCCGGTCAGAAACACGGCGCCGAGCGCCGCGGGCCGCAGGGCATGGCGCTCGTCTGGGCCCGGGGCATCGGGCCGTAGCTTCCGTCGTTGCCCTCCCGCTGCGGCACGACGAGGAAGTACCGGTCGCCGGGCAGGGGCGTGAAGGTGTGGGTGTAGCTGCGGAACGTCGACGTGTCGTCCACACCGGTGGCGCAGGTTCTCGGCAGATGGCTGCCCAGGTTGTGGAGATCTCCCTCGTAGATGGCGAAGTCGTCGAAGCCGGCGGGCTCGCAGACATCCCAATGCAGCGTGAGCTCAACGCCGTTGCGCTCCACGATCATGCCGGCTCGTCCGAAGGAGTAGCCGTCATCCGGGATCACGAAGGTGGCCCCGCCGGAGCAGCGGCCGCAGCGGTCGGTGTCGTAGTCCGAGCAATCCGCTTTGCAGAGCAGGGTGCCGCCGGAGCAATCGAAATGGGTGCAGTCGAGCCCGCCGAGGTTCGCGCCGTCGCAGATCTCTCCCGGGTCGATCACATCATTGCCGCAGGTTGCTTGGGCTGGTGCCGCGGCCAGAGCGTTACACAATATCAGAGCAACGAGAGCCGTTCGGAGGGTCGACGACTGCATGTTTTCCCCTTCATGCGGAAGCTCGGCTGATTCTGTGCGAATCGTACGGTGAAGAGCCGGGGCCAGCAAGGGCGATTAGCCTGGTCTTGAGGCTTGTGTAACGTGCTGGACGTCGGGGATTCAACTTGTCAGCTAATCGTAGTAGCCTCGACGGAATACGATGATGCTCTCGGCCGGGCGGTCCGGATGGTCCTCCGCGTCAGGCAACCAAGCTCCCCAGCCCTGGGCAAGGCAGGTCACAGAATCGTCCTCCACGGTCGCTCCAGGGTCCTTCTCCGTGGCGAGGCTGATCAACCGAGCGACCGGCGTTGCCAGCAACGATATCCCGTCAAGTGTGGGCGACGCCGGTTGGTGGTACTCGAGTGCCTCGACGATACCGGGTGCCTGGTAGTAAACGAAGATGCCGAGCGATTCGAAGTGGTCGCACGGAAACTCGGCCAGAGGCGAGCGCTTGAAGGATTCGAACGGATCGCCGAGAAGCGCCCGGACCTGGTTCGGGGTCATGCCGAAGGCGATCTCGCCGGCGCCGAGGTGAGGCCGGATCGCATAGTCGACGCCCACTATCTGTTCTCCGTGGAGGCGCTATTCTCCGTGGTGGCGCTGTCGGTGGGTGTCTCCGGCTCGGCCCACTTGGCCGCCTCTTCCGGTCGGCCCCACGCCGTGTACAGCTTGTGCAGGCCGCGCCGCGCGTTCACCGTTGAGCGTTTCTCCTCGCCGTCGCGTTCCTTGAACAACCGGTAGGCCTCGAGCAGCAGCGGCTCCGCCCGGGTGTACTGCTGGTGATGGACCTGCTCGTTGCTGAGCTCGAGCGCGGCCCACAGCGTGCGGGAGTGCTCGGCCCCCTGGGAGTCGACGTACATGGCGTGGGCCCGTTCCATGTAGTCCAGCGCCTTGTCGTGGCGCTCCCGTTTGCGTTCGATCCGTCCGACGAACAGCAGCGCGCGGGCCTGGTCCACGGTGCCGGGGGACAGGCGCTGCAGCACACGCTCCGCCTCGTAGTGTAGCTCCGCGGCATCGTCGAGGCGGCCCAGTTCTTCGAGAGCCCGGCCGAGGTTCATCATCTGGCCGGCGGCTTGCCGGGTTTCGGAGCCGACTCGCTCCCGGGTGATGGCCAGGGCTTCCTGCATGTAGTCGGCCGCCCCTTGCTTGTCTCCCCGGGCGCGCAGGAGCTGGGCGTAGTTGTTGAGCAGGCTGGAGTACTTGGGATGTTCGACGCCGAGCATCTCGCGGGTGATCTCCAGCGCTTCCTTGTAGAGGATCTCCGCCTCGTCCAGGTTGTCGCGGCGGCGTTCCAGCACCGCCAGGGTCGACGCGAACTCCGCCACCCGTGGATGCCGACCCAGGGCGGTGCGCCCGATCTCCAGCGCGCGCTTGGCGTGGGGGTAGGCCGCTTCCCGGTCCCCCTTGGTGTACTTGAGGTAGGCCAGCTTGGCCTCGACGTCGGCGACGGCGATATCCTCGGCTCCCCGGTAGCGGGTCTGGATGTCGAGCGCTTCGTTCAACGTCGCCTCGGCGGTCTCGTAATCGCCGGAGAGGGTCTGGAGGTGGCCCAGGTTGATCAGGGTCACGCCGGAGAACTCTTCCAGTCCCGCGGCGCGGGCGACCTCCACCGACTCGGTGTACATCTCCCGGGCCGTGTCCCGGTTGCCCAGGGTGCGTTCGAGGATGGCGAGCTGGTTCAGGGCGACCGAGAGCGCCCTGGGTTGCTCGTCGCCGATGGGGCGCACGATCTCCAGCGACTGGGCCGCCAGATCCCGGGCCCGGCGGATGTCGCCGAGGTTCTTGTAGGCGCGGCTCATCACCCCGAGGATCGCGGCCTGGGTCTCGGGTTGGTCCAGCTCGGCGACCCGTTCGACGCCGGCGTCGAGCAGGTCGTTGGCGGTCACGGTCTCGCCGCGGTTCTCGAAGGGGTCGCCGGCGGCGAACAGGTCCAGCACGAACTCCGAGACCTCCGAGGCCTTGTCCGCCTCGATCTGCGCCCGGTCCCGCTCCTGCTGGGCCACGCCGCGCTGGTAGGCCATGGCGATGGTGAAGCCGATCAGCGTCAGCAGGAACACCGACGCCACCCCGAGGCCCAGGGCGTTGCGCCGGGCGTACTTGCCGACCCGATAGCCCAGCGAGGGCACTCGCGCCTCGACGGGCAGGCCGCCGAGATAGCGGCGCAGGTCCTCGGCCAACTCCCGGGCCGATCCGTAGCGCTGGCCGGGCTCCTTGCGCAGCGCCTTGAGCACGATCGCGTCGAGGTCCCCCTGAAGCAGTTGCCGCAGCCGTTGGGGGGATTCGTTGGGGCGGCGGTCGCCGTCGGTTGCCCGGCCGGTGGTGCGGGTCGAAGGACGGTCCGGCTCGGTCTCGCAGACCTCGCTCTCGATCTGCCCCGGGGTCTTGCCTTCGAACTGGAACGGACGCTCCCCGGTCAACAGCTCGTAGAGCACCACCCCCAACGCGTAGACGTCGGTGGCGGTGGTGATCTCGCCGCCGCGCATCTGCTCCGGCGCCGCGTACTCGGGGGTCATCAACAGCAGGCCGGTGCGGGTTGCGGCAGCCCCGGATCCGTCGTCCTCGCCGAGCAGCTTGGCGATGCCGAAGTCCAGCAGCTTGACCGAGGCCTGGGCGCCTTCACCGGAGACGAGGATGTTCGAGGGCTTGAGGTCCCGGTGGACCACCAGC
>CAZBZH010000495.1:0-3879 GCA_964496265.1 uncultured Acidobacteriota bacterium
GCACTCCCTCGTCCCACAGATGCCGGATCAGGGTCGGGCCGACGGCATCGTCGCCGCGCAGCAGATTGCCGCAACCGATCACGACGATGTCGCCGGACGCGTGAGCGCTGAGGCTCTCGTCAAGGGCGAGCCGGCGCGCTTCCGCGACGCTGATGCCGGGCGCCCCCTCGCTCATACCATGCCGTTGACGACGAATCGCGACAGTTCCTTGCCGGTCTTACCGTCGTACGCGTGCACCGTGCACACCAGGCAGGAATCGAAGCTGCGGGCCACCAGGCCCAGTTCCACCGGGTCCGACGGATCCTGGATCGGGGCTCCGACCAGCGCCTGTTCGATCGGTCCGAGCACGCCCTTGCCGTCCCGGGGGCCGATGTTCCAGGCGGTCGGCGTGACCACCTGATAGTTCTCGATCTTGCCGTTCTCGATCACGATCCAGTCCGACAGCGAGCCGCGGGCGGCCTCGGTGGAGCCGAAGCCCTTGCCGGACTCATGCTCGACCGGCTTGGTGTAGAAGCTCTCCTTGAGCTGGATATCGTCGAGCCACTTGCGCGCCCACTTGTAGTACTTGGGTCCCTCGTGCATCCGGGCCAGCTGACGCACCATCACCGACGGGCCGATCTTCTGCAGGATGTCGAGGAACAGGTTGTCGTCGTCCTGGTGGGCGCCGGCGTTGGGCGCCGCGGCGACCACGCGCCGGGCCAGCGGACCGGCTTCCAGCGGCACGTGCCCCTGGCCGGCCACGTCGTAGCGCGGGGACTTGGCCCAGCTGTACTTGTCCTGCTTGCGGCCGTCGGCCGGGTCGACCGGCTTGGTCACCCCGTCCCAGGGGTGGAGCAGGCCGGAGCCCTCGAAGTAGGAGTGGGCGGTGTCCTCGGCCACGCGCAGGTGATCGAACTCGGAGAACTCACCGTTGGCGTACACGCCGGAGCGGTTGATCAGCGCGGCGTTGCGGCCTTCGATGGTCGGGTTCTCGTAGAGCGACGGCTCGAAGTAGGTGCCGGTGGCCAGGTAGTTGCCGACCCCCTGGCCGAACTTGTCGAGGCCGACGTCCAGGCAGTAGCGAATGAAGAAGCCGCAGTCGCTGTTGCGCTGGGCGTCGTTCTCGTCGACCCAGGCCAGGACATCTTCCCAGGTCTTGTTCTCCAGCCAACGATCGACCGAACAACCGAGCCACTGGCCCTCGAGCCAGGCGTCCTTCCAGTTCTCGAGAATCGCGATCGAACGGGTGACCTCGGCCAGGGTCGGGGCGGACATCACGCCGCCGGGGACCATGAAGCTCGAGTGGGGCCACTGGCCGCCGAACATGGCGTAGACCTCGACCGGCTTCTGGGAGAGCACCACGCCCTTCTGGTAGGACTCGCCGACGTAGGGCGCGAAGCGGCGCACCGCCTCCTCGTAGAGCGAGGACTGGGCGTAGTTCTTGTTGGTCAGGTCGATGGCGAACAGCGCGTAGAAGTAGCGCGGGATCGACTGCAGGGTCTCGCAGGCCTGGGCCAGGTTGCGGATCAACGTGGCGTTTTGCGGGATGTGGGTCTTCCAGGCGGTATCCAGGGCGTAGGCGGACTTGTACAGGTGGCTGCCGCCGCAGATCCCGCAGATGCGGGGGGTGACGATCAGGCCGGCCTGCGGGTCCTTGCCCTTCAGGATCATCTCGAATCCGCGGAACATGCCCGCCGTGGTCCAGGCCGACGAGACGACGCCGTCGTCGATGGTGACCTTGACGTCGAGGTCGCCTTCGACCCGGCCGAGCGGACTTACGTTGAGTTCCATCGTGCCCATGCTTCGCTCCTTGCGCCGGTCAGACGACGAACATGTCTTCCTTGGACCAGTCGGGCGCGGCGACCTTCGCCGCAGCCGCGTGGGCCATGTAGGTCAGGTGATCGGTTCCTTCGGGCAGGTCCTTGGGAATGACTCCCGAGACCTTCTGGGTTTTGAACACGGTGCCCGGCGCCAGTTCCATGAACGGGAACTCCGGCTCGGTGCAGCCGAGGCAGGGCATGCCTGCCCGGGTCTTGGAACTTTGACGGTTCCACAGGATCCGGTTGCAGGGGGAGTGGGTCAGCGGACCGCGGCACCCGAACTCGTAGAACAGGCAGCCGGTGCGGGTGCCTTCACCGAAGGTCATGGTCGCCTGCTTGTACTCGAAGAACTGCACCCGGGTGCAGCCGGTCTGGGTGAAGGTCTTGAAGAAGGTCTGCGGCCGGTGCAGGTCGTCGAGGGCGATGTCCGCGGTGCGGCCGCTGGCCAGCGCGACCAGGATCTGGGTGATCCAGTCGGGGTGCGCCGGGCACCCGGGGATGTTGATCACCGGCAGGCCGGCCTTCGAGACGAAGTCGGCGCCGAGGAATCCACCCTTGTTGCGCTTGTGGAACTGCAGCCCGGTGGAGTCGGTGGGGTTCGGCTCGGTGGCCGGGATCCCGCCCCAGCAGGCGCAGTCGCCGATGGCGACGACGATGCTGGCCGCGGCGGCGAGCTCCTGGACCCACTCCTTCATCGGCCGGTCGGCGAAGATGTTGTAGCGGCCGCTGCCGTCGGGGCCCTCGATGACCGTGCCCTCGAACACGAAGATGTCCATCGGCCGGGCGCCGGAGGCACAGTCGCGGAAGATCTTCTGGGCGTTATCCCCGAGTTCCATACCGAGGGACGGGTGCCAGATGATGTCGAGGCCGAAGTCGACGATCAGGTCGACGACCGTCGGTTCGTCGGCGTTGAGAAACGACATGGTGTTGCCGCTGCAAGCGCCGCCATGTAGCCAGAGCACTGATGCCATGGTTCTATCCTCACCTTCCTGCTGACTGCGTCAGCGTTTCTGTTCCATGCGGCGGCCGAGCGCCTTGGCCACTTCGATCGCGACTCCGAGGCCCCGCTGGACCTGGGGGTCGCGCATGGCGCCAAGGGCGCCGAAAAGACTCACTTGGGTGTTCTGCCGGCGGGCGGTTTCGAAGCCCTCGGTGCCGGCCGCGCCGACCTCGGCGAGCATGTCGATGGTGTCGGGGTTGAGCATCTCCGACTGCAGGACCCGCTGCGCGACCGGCAGCGCGTCGGCCAGCTGGCCGGCGATGGCGCCTGCTTCGGACAAGGACGGTAGTTTATCGGTCTGGCCTTCCGCGGCCTGCTTGAGCTCGCCGACTCCGGCGGCGACCGCGTCGACGATGGTGTCGCTGCGCGCGATGAAGCCCGAGAGCCCCTGGACCAGGGTCGCCAGCAGTTCAGCGTGGTCGAGCAGCACATTCAGCGACTCGGCCACTTTCGGATCGTCGAGCCGCTGGGCCAGCGCCTCGGCGGGCGTCTCTCGCGGCACGCTAGCGTGCGAAAAGGATCCCATGCGTCACCTCGCGTCGGAAAACAGAACGGAAATTCCGTTGCGCGAGTCTAGGTCGTTCGGCAAAAATGAGGTATCCCGTTTGCGCAGAGAATAGCCACTTCGTGCAAGCGAGGTAGGGGCTGGAGCACGGACCTCGATGTCTGATTCCACAGAGCGTCTACAGGGCCTGAACATAGACTGCACGCGGGATCGTCCGCGTCCGCGGCTCAAGCCGCGAGGGCTTCCTTCCGCCGTTTCTTCCGACGAGGTGATCCACGCCCGGGGCGCCGTCGAGGCAGAGTCGGTCGGTGCCGCGCTGATCGGGCGGCACCGGGTCCGGCCCCACGCGACGGGCAAGGGGGCGCTGGATGCCTCGTTCCATCGGGTGCCGATCCGCGACCTGGCCCTCGGCTACGCGCGCTATTCGGCTTCGGTCTCGCTGCAGAGTACGGCGCTTCCCGCCGATTACTTCGTGATCGTTCCCACTGGCGGAACCTCCCGGTTGACGGTGAACGATGAGGCGGTCGAGCTTTCGCCGGTTTGCGGGGCCACCCTGGGGCCAGGATCTCCGTTCC
>CAZBZH010000496.1:0-3875 GCA_964496265.1 uncultured Acidobacteriota bacterium
TCGCCGTCGCTCCAGGTCCGCATCAGCAGGGCGTCCCTGCCGAAGCGTTCGGGGTGTGCCTTCTCATCGCTCACGGACGCTCCTTCGGACTCCTTCGAGTCTAACGGCAGCTACCGGGAGGGACAAGCAGAAACCCGCACCAGGCGCGGGTCTTGGCGGACCTGGCCGGTTTGATTGCTAGCGATTGACGGCGCGGCGTTCGAGGGACTCGACGAAGCGGTTGAGCCGCTCTCGATCGTCCCGGGCGAGGTCGCGGAACTCGACGCCGAAACCGGGAGTCGCCCGCGGATCCTGGAACCACTGAAGCGACGAGCGGATGATGCCGTTGCAGCGGGTCTCGCCGGCGGCGCCGGGGAGCCGGAAACAGAGCTGGATCGTGTCGCCGACTTCGAGCACCCGATCGGTCTTGAGGAACGCTCCGCCGCAGGAGAGCACCCGCGAGAACGCCTGCCCGCGAACCGCGCCCCCCTGGAAGGTGAAGCGCAGGTTGATCGGGTAGCGGGGATGACGCCGGTAGCGTAGCGGCACGTAGCGCCGCACCTTGGCCAGCAGATCGTCGTGAACCAGCGGTTCGTAGACCACGGCGTCGAAGTCGATCTCCCGGGCCAGCTTGCGGCAGTCGGGACCACCCACCAGCATCAGCGGGATATCCGCCGTGACCGGCAACGAACGCAGCCCGCCGCAGGCACCGATCACATCCCGGTGGGCCGAATTATCCGGCGCGAACACGATCAGCGAGGGCTGATCCTGTTGCCCCAGGGACAGCAGGTCGCAGGAGGCATCGACGATCTGCAGCTGGATCTCGGTCCGCTTGCGCAGGATTTCGACCACCGGGGGCTCGGATCCGCCTCCGGTAACGACCACGACCGACGATTGAACCTGTGTCGCCATCTGGGTGGACGTTAGGTCCGCGGGGCGCCCCGGTCAACCGGCGCCTATAATGCTCGGCCCCACCGGCCGCCGGCGGGACCTGGAGAACCATGAACAAGACCCAGCGCATCCTGCTGATCGCCCTGGCCCTGGTGGGCACCGCCATGCTGGCCCTGTTCCTGCGCAATCCGCAGCCGCCGGTGCTGCCGGTCAACGACGATCACCGCTGGGTCAACAGCGAAACCTGCCTGGAGTGCCACGGAGTCGGCCGGCCCATGGCCCGGCCCGACGACCATCCGATCGGCAACGACTGCCTACGCTGTCACGGCGTATCGAAGTGAGCGTCGGGGCGCTTGTCGCCCCAGGGGTCCGGCACGATCCCGAGCAGCGCCAGGAACTCGGTGACCACCATGGCGGTGGCGCCCCACAGCTTGGCGTCGCCGGGAAGCAGGTAGTACGGCACGTGGTAGAAGCGTTCGCGGAAGCGGCGCTTCTCGACGACCAGGACCGGGTCGGAGAAGTAGTCGAGGGGGATATCGAGAATCCGCTCCACCTCGTTCTCCTCGGGACGCAGTTCGGGCACCCCGTCGATCACGGCGACCACCGGATGCAACACGAATCCACTCACCGGGATGTGTAGCGGCGTCAGGCGGCCGAGCACCCGCACCTGTTCGGGGTCGATGGCCACCTCTTCGTGGGCCTCCCGGATCGCGGCCTGCTCGATGCTCTCCCCGTCTTCCACCGCGCCCCCGGGCAGGGAAATCTGTCCCGGATGCTTGGGCAGTCGGTGGTTGCGCTCGGTCAACACCAGATGCACGCCAGCGTCGGCCTGATAGAGCGGAAGCAGCCCCGCGCCGAGGCGATGGACCTCGGGGATGTGTCCCGGGACCCAGTCGTAGCGGGGCACCGGCGACATGGGCAGCTGCCCCTCGGTGCCCGGGAGATCGGCAAGCCTCTCGACGAGCAGCGCCTCCAGTTCGCCCAGGGTCACGCCGGCGCGTCCGCCAGCAGCCGTTGCACCGTCCCGGTCAACGCCCCACGGGCGACCTTGTGCTGTTCGCCGCTGCGCAGATCCTTGACCGTGACCTCACCCGCCTTGACCTCGTCGGAACCGAGCATCAGCGCCAGCGGGATCTTCTTGGCGGCGGCCAGCTTGAACTGCTTACCCAGCTTGTCGGCCTGGGGATAGACCTCGACGGCCACCCCCTGCCCCCGCAGTTCGCCGGCGACCTGGAGCGCGTCGGCCAGGGTCGAGGCGTCGAGCTGGGTCACCAGCACATCGACCCCCCGGTCGACCCCGGGAACCAGCCCCGAAGCCTGGGCCGCCTCGACGATGCGGTCGAAGCCGAAGCCGACCCCCACCGCCGGAGTGTCCGGTCCGCCGAGTCCGCCGATCAGGTTGTCGTAGCGTCCGCCGCCGGCGGCCGAACCGGCGCAGGCTTCCCCGAGGTGCACCTCGAAGATCATGCCGGTGTAGTAGTCGAGGCCCCGGGCCAGGGTCGGCGCGTAGCACAGCGACTCCTCGCTCACGCCGAGGCTGGATGCCGCGCTCATGATCTCGGCCAGGTTATCGGAGGGCTGGGCCGATTCGATCGCGGCCATCGCTTCCGCGGCGCGGGCCGCGCCGAGCCCTTTCTTCTCGAGCTCCCCGAGCACCGCCTCCCGGCTCATCTTGTCCAGCTTGTCGATGGTCTGGATGATCGAGTAGACGTCGCAGCCTTCGACGGCGAAGGGTTCGAGGGTCTGGATCAACGTCTGGCGGTCGTTGATCTTGAGCTCCACCTTGTCGAAGCCGACGCTCCTGAAGGCGGCGTGGGTGCAGGCCAGGATCTCGGCGTCGGCCAGCGACGAGGCGCTCCCGTAGATGTCGATGTCGCACTGGGTGAACTCGCGGTAGCGCCCCCGTTGCGGCTTGTCGGCGCGGAACACGCTGGCGATCGAGTAGCGGCGGAAGAAACGCGGCAGCGTGTTGGCGTGCTGGGCCAGGAGCCGCGCCGTGGGCACGGTCTGATCGTAGGGCAACGCGACCCGGCGCCCGCCCCGGTCCTCGAAGCTGTAGACCAGCCGGTCCGCCTCTTCGCCGTACTTGCCGAGGATCACCTGGGCCAACTCCAGGGTCGGCGTCTGCACCGGCTCGAAGCCGTAGCGGCGGAAGGCTTCGACGATACGGCCGCGAACGTGGTCCCGGGCTCTCTTCTCGGCAGGCAGGAAGTCGCGGAACCCCTTGAGGGTCCGCAGGTCGTCTCGACTCATCGCAGGAACGTCCTCATGCAAAAAGTGCCCCGGGGAACGGGGCACTCGTGAAACCGTGGGACGCTTTCGGGCAGGGTTACTTGCCGCCGCCGTAGCGCTTGCGGAACTTCTCGATGCGGCCCGCGGTATCGACCAGGCGCTGCTTACCCGTGTAGTAGGGATGCGACGCCGAGGAGATCTCGACCTTGACGACGTAGTGCTCGACGCCGTCGATGGTGCGGGTTTCTTCGCTCTTCAACGTGGAGCGAGTCGCGACCTCGAAGTCGGAACCGACGTCGACGAAGACGACCGGATGGTACTCGGGATGAATGTCTTTCTTCATGGTCGCGGTCCTACCAGCTGGACTTGGTCACGCCCGGCAGCTCACCGCGGAGCGCCAGATCGCGCAGGGCGATACGGGACAGGCCGAACTTGCGGTTGTAAGCCCGGGGGCGTCCCGAGAGGAAACAACGGCGGGTCAGCCGCGTCGGGCAGGAGTTGCGGGGCAGCTTGGCGAAGGCCTTCTGCACCTCGATCTTCTGATCGGCAGGGATCGAAGGATCGCGCATCATCTTGCGCAACTCGGCACGCTTCTCGGCGTACTGGTCGATCAACTTCTTGCGGCGTAGATCTTTCGCGATCAACGAGGTCTTGGCCATGTCTTCCTGCCGTCTCCTGATTCAACGGGTTCCAGATTCAACGGAATCAGGAGGTGTCCACACACTCCCCTGACCCGCAGATAGCCCATGCGGAAACGTGGGTTATAGCACAAA
>CAZBZH010000497.1:0-3873 GCA_964496265.1 uncultured Acidobacteriota bacterium
ACGTGCGCCACGATCAGCTGGTGCGCTACATGGAGGTGCTCGCCGAGGCCTCTCCCCGGGTGGTCCTGCAGGAGACCGGCCGTACCCACGAGGGCCGCCGTCTGTTGCTGATGGCGATCTCATCGGCGGACAACATCGAGCAGCTCGATGCGCTGCGACGGGCTCACCTGGAAGAGGGGCGCAGCGGCCGGATCGATCCCGCCGCGCCGCTGGTCGTCTGGCAGGGGCACAGCGTTCACGGCAACGAACCCAGCGGCGCCAACATGTCGCTGTTGCTGGCGTATCACCTGGCCGCCGGCGGGGGCGAGGTCGAGACGCTGCTCGAAGACACCATCGTGTTGATCGACCCGGCGCTGAATCCCGATGGGGTGGCCCGCTTCGCTCAGTGGGCCAACAGCCACAAGGGCAAGAACCTGGTCGCCGATCCCAACTCCCGGGAGCATCAGGAGGTCTGGCCCAATGGCCGCACCAACCACTACTGGTTCGACCTCAACCGGGACTGGCTGCTGTTGACCCACCCTGAATCCCGCGCCCGGGTGCGTGAATACCATCGTTGGCGCCCTCACGTGTTGACCGACTTTCACGAGATGGGGGGGAACGCCACCTACTTCTTCCAGCCGGGGGTTCCCGAGCGGCGCCATCCGATGACCCCCCAGGGGAACCACGAGCTGACGGCACGGATCGCCGAGTTCCACGCCCGGGCCCTCGATCGCCGCGGGCGGCGCTACTACGCCGAGGAGACCTTCGACGACTTCTACTACGGCAAGGGGTCGACCTATCCCGACGTTCAGGGCACCATCGGCATCCTGTTCGAGCAGGCCAGTTCCCGCGGCCATCTGATGCGCACCGATCACGGGATGCTGACCTTCCCCACCACGATCGACAATCAGTTCCGCACGGCGCTCTCCACCCTCGAAGCGGCGGATGCGCTGCGCGAAGAGCTCAAGGCCTGGCAGGCCGGCTTTGACGGTGAGGCGCGCAAGCTCGCCGCCGGCGACGCCGACCGGGCCTTCGTCTTCGCAGACGGCGGCGATCCGGCGCGGGCCCGGGCGTTGATCGAGATCCTGACCCGTCACCGCATCGAGGTGCGGGAGCTGGCCCGGGACATCGAGCTGGAGGGCCGGGCTTTTGTCGCCGGGCAGGCCTGGGTCGTGCCGTTGGATCAGGCGCAATACCGCTTGGCCAGGGCGGTGTTCGAGCGCCGCACCGAGTTCGTCGACGAGACCTTCTACGACGTGTCCTCGTTCAACCTGCCGCTCTCGTTCAACCTGCCCTTCGCCGCCATGGGCAAACGCTTCAGTGGGGCGCTGCTCGGCGAGCCGGCTGCCGTCTACGACGAGACCGCGGGCAGGGTGAAGTTCCCGGTCGCTCCTCAGGCAGCTCCGTTGGACGCCGGGGCGGTGGGCTGGGCCTTCGAGTGGAACGGAACCTTCGCGCCCCGGGCGCTACAGCGTCTTCACGCCGAGGGCATTGCGGCCTACGTGGCCACCGAGCCGCTGGACGTGCTGACCTCCGCCGGCCGCCGGCAGTTGGGGCGGGGGACGATCATGGTGCCCGCGAACCTCGGTCGCTCCGGCACCCGTCCCGGCGAGATCAGTCCCTCGGGCCCCGAGCGGCGGGAGCTGTCCGCTGTGCTGGCGATTCTCGAGCGCATCCGCCGTAGCGATCAGGTGGAGGTCCACGCGCTCCGCAGCGGAGCGACGCCGACGGGGGTCGACCTGGGTTCGTCGAGCTTGCGTCGGCTCGAGCCGGTACGTCCGCTGCTGGTCGTCGGCCGAGGGGTTCGCGGGTACGAAGCCGGCGAACTGTGGCATCTGCTGGATACCCGGGTCGATCTTCCGATCTCGATGGTCGAGGCGCCGCGGGTCGCCTCGCTGGACCTTTCGAACTACACCCACCTGGTGCTGGTCGGCGGTCGCTACGGCAGTTTCCGCAAGGCCTGGGAGGACAAGCTTCGCGACTGGATCCAGGATGGCGGTGTGCTGGTCGCGACCCAGTCCGGCGCCGACTGGGTCACCTCGGTGGGGCTGCATGCGGTCGGCCGCTCCAGATCGTCGGAATCGGGGAGCGGAGAAGAACGGGAGGGGAGCCGTCCGGCGGGGCCTCCCGGACGGAAGATCAAGCCCGCCGCCGACGACGAGCCGGAAGCGGAGGACGCGTCGCCCTACCGGGCCTACGCCGATCGCCGCGGGGACCGTGCGGTGGACGTCATCGGTGGCGCGATCTTCCAGGTGGAGTTGGACACCACCCATCCTCTCGCCTTCGGCTACCGCGAGAGCCTGCTGCCGGTCCACCGCAACCGCAGCAACACGCTGAAGCCTTCCAACAACCCCTACGAGACGGTGGCACGCTACACCGCCGCGCCGCTGCTCAGCGGCTACGCGTCGGAGCGGCGCCGCAACGAGATCGCGGGGAGTGCCGCGGTGCTGGTGTCCCGGGTGGGGCGGGGCACGGTGATTCGCCTGAGCGACAACCCGGCCTTCCGCGGGATCTGGTACGGCACCCAGAAGCTGTTCCTCAACGCCCTGTTCTTCGGTGACGTGATCGACCGCACCTCAGCCTCTCGCGAGGAGGACGAGCACGCCGACGACGATCACGTCCACTGACTCGCGTCAGGCCCCCAGGCTCTCCAGCGAGATTGCCGTCGCCTTGTCGAAGAAGCGGTCGAGGTGCGCCGCCGGGTCGGTGGTCGCCAGCAGGTCGGTGGCGGTCAGGATCATCGAGACGAAGCCCTCGGTATGCCAGCGGGAACCCTCGGGAGCCGCGGGCAGTTTCGCTCGATCCAGATGCGGCCAGGGGGTGACGTAGAGGTAGGGCTCGGCGTAGGAGCCGTCGCCGGGCGAGAGCCCGATTCCGATCGACCGGGCGGTTTCCGGGTCGCCGGATTCCAGCGAGACCAGGGTGGCCATGTCGAAGTGGTGGGGCCAGGTGCGCACCGGCGACGGACCCGGTTCGAAGCGGGTAAGGGTCTCGGCGATGCGGGGCAGGGCGCAGGCCGAGAGGCTGTACCAGGCGCCCAGCGCGGTCAGACCGCCCGCGGGGGGTGCGTAGCGTTCCAACGGCTCATCGAGGGCATAGGGCTGCTCCACCGGGGACGCGGGCCGCAGCCCGTGGTCGGTGAGTTGCCCGTCGACCCAGTTGCCGATCATCTCATCGGTCATGCCCCCCAGCTCGAGGGAGGCGCGGGTCTCGCCGTCGCAGCGGGCCAGCAGGGCCAGTCCGGGGACATCCAGGGCCCACGTCAGTTCGGACCGACCCATCGGGCGGCCGAGAAGCCAACCCCGGTCCGGATCCCAGCCCAGGTTGGTATGGCTGTCGTCGGAGGCCGGTTCCAGGTTGGCCCGGGCCGAACGGGAGAGCCACTGGGCTGCCTGGTGGGCCTCCTGGCGTGCGGCGGCAAGGTCGGTGGGATCGCAGCGGCGTAGGTTCTCGGGATTGAACATCGGTGTCTCCTTCGCTCCTGACTTTGCGCCGACGGCGCGATCCGTTACCGCATCGACTATAGTCGCCCCGCCCCCGGAGCCGAACCCTTGACTCGCTTTCGCACCATCGAACGCCCCGTCCGCCACGAACCCGACAAGATCAAGGGTTCCCGCCATATCGCCACCGTCGAGCCGTTGCGGGATGTGGACGGGGTCGACCAGGTGCTGGACCGGGTGCGTAAGGAGATGCACGACGCACGGCACCACGCCTGGGCCTGGCGCCTCGGGACCGGCAACAGCGGCAGCTTTCGCTACAGCGACGACGGCGAGCCCTCGGGCTCGGCGGGTAAACCGATCCTGGCCCAGATCGACGGACGGGAGTTGACCGACGTGATGGTGGTCGTGACCCGCTACTTCGGCGGAACCCGGCTGGGCGTCGGCGGTCTGGTCC
>CAZBZH010000498.1:0-3861 GCA_964496265.1 uncultured Acidobacteriota bacterium
CATCGACGAGGGGATCTCGACGACCACGGCGTCGGGATCGAGTTGATCGAAGGCCAGCCGCACCATGTCCGCCAGCTCCACCCGTTCGTGGAGCGCCGGCAGCACGTGGACGACCGCCGGCTCGCGGCCGTCGCGGGGAACCTCGACGTCGAGGGTGAAGAGGCCGCGCCCGGGGAGCGAGCCCATGGGATCAGTCCGTGGTCAGGTAGCGGACGGCGTCCTCGCCCAGCACGTGGACCACCGACTGCTTGACCGCGTCGGCCTGGGCGGCCTCGGAGGCGGCCAGCATCTTCAGCGCGTAGCGGGCGATGTTGACGCCGTCGCGCACGGTGAAGGGCTCGTCGGCGGCGTGGGCCGCCTGCAGGAAGCCGGTGACATAGTCGAGGATCTCGCCGTCGGCGAAGGGCAGGTTCTCCGCCAGGATCATCCGCTCCTCGTCGGCTTCGGGGAAGTCCAGCTGGATCTGGGGCTGGAGCCGGGAGTGGATGTACTCGGGGATCTCGTAGGTCGAGGCGTCGTCGTTGAGCGTCGCCACGATGCGGAATTCCGGCGAGGCCTTGACCTTGACCCCGGCGACGATCGACTCGACGTAGCGGCGGTTGTCCAGCAGCGGCGCGAGGGAGGCCCACGACTTCTCGGACATGCGGTTCCCCTCATCGAGGATGCAGATCCCGCCGGAGAGCATGGCGCTGACCAGCGCCGAGGCCACGTAGCGGATCGAGCCTTCGCCATCGACCACCGGAGTGATCAACAGATCTTCCGGCCGGGTGTCCATGGTGGCCTGGAAGATGTAGACGTCCCGCTCGAGCAGTTTGGCTGTGGCGTAGGCCAGGGTGGTCTTGCCGACCCCCGGCTTCCCTAGAAGCCGGGGGTTCATCGGTAGGTCCTGATCGTCGATGACGCTCCAGGCGGCCAGGAGCTGTTTCATCGTCTCCTGCTGGCCGACCCAGCGGATATCGAGTTCATCCGGGTGGGCGAGATGAAGGGTGACCCCTTCGATCTCGACGGTTCTTGGCCGGCGGTCTTTCGTCATCGACGCGTCGAAGCGGCCGGGCTAGCCCAGTTCCTGGAAGACTTGCTCGATCCGCTCGAAGGCCCAGTCCAGTTCTTCCTGGGTGATCACCAGCGGCGGAGCGAAGCGGATCGTGTCGACGTGGGTCTCCTTGCAGAGCAGCCCCTTCTGCTTGAGCGCCTCGCAGTACTTGCGGGCGCCGCCGGCGGCGTCGGTCAGCTGCAGGCCGATCCACAGGCCCTTGCCGCGGATCTCCCGGATCTTGTCGCTCTTGATCGTGTGCAGCTTCTCGAGGAAGTAGGCGCCGAGCTTGGCCGAGTTCTCGACCATACCTTCGTCGACCAGCACCTCGACGGCGGCCTTGGCCACGGCGCAGCCCAGGGGGTTGCCGCCGAAGGTCGAGCCGTGATCGCCGGGCTTGAACACGTCCATCACTTCGTTGTTGGCCAGGATCGCCGACACCGGGTAGAAGCCGCCGGAGAGCGCCTTGCCGATGATCACGATGTCGCCGCGCACATCTTCGTGCCAGGAGGCGAACAGCTTGCCGGTGCGGCCGAGGCCGGACTGGATCTCGTCGGTGATCATCAGGGCGTTGTGCTGCTTGCACAGGCCGTCGAGGGCCTTGAGGTAGCCCTCACCGGGCCCGATGATGCCGCTCTCACCCTGGATCGGCTCGATCAGCACGCCGACGGTGTTTTCGTTGAACGCGGCCTTGGCCGCCTCGAGGTCGCCGTAGGGCAGCAGCTTGAAGCCGGGGGTGAAGGGGCCGAAGCCCGCCTTGTACTGATCGTCGTCGGAGAAGCCGACGATGGTGGTGGTGCGGCCGTGGAAGTTGCCGGTGAAGACCAGGATCTCCGCCTTGTCTTCGGCGACACCCTTGACGGTGTAGCCCCACTTGCGGGCGGCCTTGATCGCGGTCTCGACCGCCTCGGCGCCGGAGTTCATCGGCAGCATCTTGTCGTAGCCGGTCAGCTTGCAGACCGTCTCGTACAGCGGGCCGAGCTGATCGTTGCGGAAGGCCCGGGAGGTCAGGGTGACCTTGTGGGCCTGGTCGATCAGCGCCTGGCGAATCTTGGGATGGCCGTGGCCCTGGTTGACCGCGGAGTACGCGGCGAGGAAGTCCAGGTACTTGTCGCCCTGAACGTCCCAGACCCACACGCCTTCGGCCTTCGAGATAACCACATCCAGCGGGTGGTAGTTGTGAGCACCGAAATCATCTTCGAGGCCGATCAACTTGTCGGCGGCAGAAGACTTCACGCTATCCATGACGATCCTCCGCGGCAGTCGTATGCCAGGGTGGGCTCCAAGGTGAGCCGAGTTGTCTTTTGGGGCGCCGGGACCGGGTTTCCGCGCGGGGGCCGGCTACCTGGAGACAGAGTCGCAGCATAGCATCCGGGCCCGCCGCCGCCCACAGCGGCCAAGTCCTTGAAAGAGGGCAGCTTGACGGCCCGGGCAGGGCCAGAAATAATCGCGCCTTCATGGATTCCCCACCGAGCGAGCCACAAGTGCCCGGAAAGAAGCAACGGCTGCTGCTGCAGATCGAGCGTTTCAGCCGTAACCACTACAAACTGGTCTTCCTTATCACCCTGATTGCGGTGGTCGCCGCGGTCTGGATCGGATCGCGGCTCAAGCTGGAATCCGACGTCCTGGAGCTGTTTCCCGACGGAAACCCCACGGTCAGCGCCTTCAAGTCGGCGGTTCAGGACTTCGGCTCCCTGGAGTACCTGATCGTCCTGCTCCAGGCGGAAAACGAGGAGCAGGCGGAAAATCTGGCGGACTTTGCCGATGTCTTCGCCGCCGGCCTAGAGGCCGACGAAGAACTCATCGAGTTCGTCGAGTACCGCTTTAGCCCCGACGCCGAGTTCCTCGAAGTTTTCTTCGAGAACGCCCTCCTTTTCCTCGAGCCGGAGCAGCTTCCGGAGCTGGCGGCCAAGTTCGGCGATGACGCGATCCGGGAGCAGATTCGCCAGAACCGGCTGGTCCTGGCCTCGCCCACCGGGGATCCCCGTACCGAACTCGTTCAGAATGATCCGCTGGAGTTGATGCCGTTCTTCATGAACCGGCTGATGGGCAACCGGGGCGCCTTCAGCGTGGACCTGTCGGCGGGCTACTACCACTCCCGGGACGGCCAGTCGTTGCTGATGCTGGTCAAGCCCACCGGACATCCCCAGGATCTGGACTTCAACGAGGCGCTGTTCGCCGCGGTCACCGCCGCCGAACAGGAGACCCGGGAGATCCTGGCCGACGAGATGGAGGAGGGGGCGACCCTCGGTGTTGAGGCCCGCTACACCGGCAACTACAAGATCGCGATCGAGCAGACCGAGCTGATCCGCGAGGACATCAGCCAGAACCTGTTCCTCTCGCTGTTCGCCGTCTCGGCGCTCTACTGGCTCTGCTACCGCCGCTTCGCCGCGCTGCTCTATTCGACGGTGCCGCTCTTGATCGGCCAGGCGCTGACCTTCGCCGTGGCGTTCTTTGCCCTGGGGCAGCTCAACGCCTCGTCGTCGGCCTTCACCGCGCTCCTGATGGGGCTCGGGACCGACTTCACCATCGTGATGTACGCCCGCTACGTCGAGGAACGGCGGGCAGGGAAGACGCTGGTCCAGGCCACCGAGGCGATGGTCGGCGAGACCGGCCTCGGGGTGTTCACCGGGGCGATTACCTCGGCAGGCACCTTCTTCGCCATGTGCATCAGCCGCTTCCGCGGCCTGTTCGACCTGGGCTTCCTGATCGGTACCGGCATCCTGCTCTGCGCCGTGGCGATCATCTTCCTGCTGCCGGCGATGATCACCTGGAACGAGGGGGTGCGGAAGCGCAAGGTCGACTCGGTCAAGAAACTGCACCTGCAG
>CAZBZH010000499.1:0-3852 GCA_964496265.1 uncultured Acidobacteriota bacterium
AATGCGCCACGCGGTTCAGGTAGAGGCGCCCGGCGTGATCGTCCGTGCATCCGAAAATGATGTCACAGGATTTCAGCGCGTCGCGGATATGCGGCGCATCCACCCAGCCGCTCATCGACCGGATCTCGATGTCGAGACCCATCATCGTCACCTCGCGCGCCATGACGTCGACCTTGGGCACCGCGTGGTCGGCATCTTTCCGGGTCGCGCCGTACAGGCGGTTCAGGTTGGAATGCTCGACCACGTCATCGTCGATGACCACGATGCGCCCCACGCCGAGGCGGGCGAGGAGCTGGACCACCGGGCTTCCGGTGCCGCCGCAGCCGACCACGGCAACGGAGAGATGTTTGAGTAGGCCGTTGACCTCCGGCCCGAAGGCCAGTGCCTGCCGGTCCAAGGCTTCCGACGGGGTCGGCACGTCGGTCGACTGGATCTCGAGCCGAGTGCCGATGACGGTCACGCGATGACAGGGCAGGGGTATCATGTCGTCTTCCCAGACCCGCGCCCGGTAGAGGCCGTCACCGACCTGCACGACGCTCACCAGGCGTGTCCCCTCGCCGTTACGGTTCCGGGCCATGGTGAAGAGGTCGCGCTCGTTGCGATCGTCCTGGTCCGAGAAACCATCGAAGCCTCCCGGGTGACTATGAACGATCGCCGGCACCAGGCCTTCCTCCTTGGCCCGGTGGCAGAGCTGGGCGAAGGAGTTCGTGTTCCAGGTTACATGCTTGTCGCTGGCGTCCACGCGGTCCTCCTGCGGGATCGCGATGACCTCGTAGGAGGTGTAACGGGTCCGCGGCTCGAGGTCCCAGGGGTCTTGCGCGATCTCGCTTTTACCGAGCAGCATGTAGGCGGCGCTCTCGTGCCCACGGGGGTGCGCGAGCAGCGCCTGTAGCTTGTCGCGGTGACGGGCGTGGAGGGTGATGTCGCTGCGCCTCATGCCGCCACCTCTAGGGCCCCTTCGACCCGCTTCAGCATGGTCCAGATGCCGTCAATGCCGGGACGCCACTGGTTGTTATGGCGAGACCAGCGCTGCCAGTTCTGGCCATCGAAGGCCTGGCGTGCCTGCGTGCAGCGGGGCTCACGCTGGCCGGCAAGCAGTTTCAGGTGTGGCACGGCGAAGAACATGTCGGGGGCGACCTCGGGATACGAGGGCGGCAGCAGGATCAGGATATCCGCTTGAGCGACCTGATACTTGCCTTCCGGCAGCGTGATCCCGGTGAGGATCACGCCCTTCTTTCCGCCTTCGATGACCTCGCGAATGGTGATGCCGCGACCCTCAAGGTAGCGGCGATCCTGACGGGGAAGGAGGCTCATGTCGCAGCCCCTTCCGTGGTCTGGGGCACGCCGGTGAAAAAGTGCTCCAGGCCCGCATCAGCGAGACAGATCAGATCGGTGTCGCCGACCAAGATGTCATCCTTGCCGGGTATCACCTGCCAGACGGCGAACTTGGCGGGATCGACCCCGGCCAGCTTCTTGAGCACGCGCCCACTGATGACCTTGTGGCCCCACTCGAGGCGTTTGCCATCGATGTCGAAGCGGAAGGATTCCGCGCTCGGGAAGACCAGGAAGCGCTCGACCTGGCCGGGGCGCAGGTCCGTGGTTTCCTCCAGGCGAAGTTCCTCGAGTTCACCGTTGCGCAGCACCTGGAACACGAGGTGTTCCTCGGCCTTGCGGAAACCGGCTCCCTCGATGATCTGGCGGCCGGTGGGCGTCGGATCGTCGATGACGGCATCGGTGAACTTCAGGTCGTGATCGCCGACCTCGACCTTGTACGGTCCGTGGTCGCGGGGCTTGCGGCCGGCCTTCACGGCGGCCTGGAGATCTTCGATTTCGATCGGTTCGGTAGACATGGCAGCAAATCCTCTTCTTGCCTGCTCGACGCCACCAGTGGGCGCCCTCAAAGGTGTATGCGCGGCAGAAGAGTGTTCGCGTTCGCAGTGTTCATGATATTTTTTGATTTTCTTGACCGCGGAACGTCGCTTCGTGCGCATATAACGTTGAAGAGCAGCGACGATGGCGATTGGCATGGCGAAAGACACATCCGAAGAGTTCCATACCCTCAAGGAATTCAATGACCAACTGGACCTTCTCTTCCGCGATGATGTCGCACTCAGGAAGCTCCTTCAGAAGGCGCGGAACTGGTGCATCCGGAACAACCGAGCCGGCGACGAAGAGGAGGTCCTTCAAGAGGCGGTCATGAGGGTGATGAAGAGCGAGATCACCGGAACGCGCCAATGGCCCAAAGGTGTTGCGCTTATCGACTTCCTCTCCGGTGTGATGAGGAGCATTGCGTCGGAGCGCCCCAAGATCGGGTTTCGCAAGAACACTGACAAGGACATGGAGGCCGCGAAGGACATCGCCTCGTCGTGCAACCAGGAAGGGCAGCACTTCGAGAAAGAGTTCATGGCTCGCTTCATGGCGCTCTTCGAGGGTGATGACGATGCACAGCTATACCTCCTGGCTCTGGAGGAGGGGCAATCGAAGTCCGAGATCATGACGGGCTTCGCCTGGAATGAAAGGGAATACAACACGGTGGTGCAGCGGGTCAAAAGGACACGCAACGCCCACCCGGAAATGAAAGAGATGCTCGATGGCGAAGGATAGGAAGACTTTTCAAGATCGCCTGGCGGAGGAAGTCGACGAAGCTATCACGACTGCTTCGGACGAGGATATTCGGAAAGAGGCTGAAGAGGCCGGGGAGGACATTACTGCTTTCGGCGATCGCATGAGGGCTTGGTTGGAGAATGCGAAAGACGAGGTCGCCGAAATGGCAATGAAGGAAGCCAAGGCCGCGGCTGAGAAGGATCGTGCGACGCGCGACCAGAATGTTTTCTCCATGCCCCGGCGTAGGCCAGGGAGCCGACCCGACAGCTTCATGCCGGACACGGTGGCCGCGCGCCATGGAAAGAAGCTCTCCGAGAGAGACAGAAAAGGGATCGAGAAGGACCTGGAGGACCTGTTCGACGATGACGCTTGGCCCGGCAAAAAGGGCGATGATGAATGACCCATTCTCCGCGTCGTGCTGAAGAGATCCTCCAGGCACTGCGCCTGAAGCGACCGGAAGACATCAACCTTGAAGCCATTGCCTGGCTTCAAGGTGCCAAGGTCGACTACCGGGAAATGGACGGATGTGAGGCTTGCATCCATGGCCGAGCCGACGTCGGCCGCGCGATAATCGCGGTGAACGACGCGCACGGAAATCTTCGGCGCCAAAGGTTCTCCCTTGCACACGAACTGGGGCACTGGGAATGGCACAGGGGACAGCATCTGTTTTGTGCCAAAGAGGATATTGGGGGCAGTAGGGGGCGGGAACGAGGATTGTCCCGGGAGAAGGGTGCGAACCGGTTCGCCTCAGAGCTGTTGATGCCAGAGTTCATGCTCAAGAGCGCGCTGAGCGACTTCAAGAAACTCGACATGCGCACCGTGCGTCTTCTTTCAGACGCCTTTTCTGTTAGCAAGACGGCCATGGCGTACAGATTGGTAGATCTTGACTTCGAACCGAGCCTTTTGGCTTCCTATAGCCGCAACGGCTTAAACTGGTTCAAGCGGTCAAAGAGTGTTGGGGAGCGATGGTTTCTGCGGCGGACGCTCGACCCACAATGCAATGCCTACGATATTCTGCACAAAGGCGCCCAAGACGATATCTCGCTATCACTTATGGACGCGGATACGTGGTTCGATACCGAAGGCGCCGACCGATATGAGTTGTGTGAGCAGTCATTCCGCGTCGGAGATGACGAGATCATGGCGTTGCTGGTTCTCAAGAGTGAGTTTATGATGGCTCGCTAAAAGATATAGAACTCAATGGATTAGCCACTTGAGTAGGATTCAGCGTGTACCTAGACCAGCCTC
>CAZBZH010000500.1:0-3852 GCA_964496265.1 uncultured Acidobacteriota bacterium
CCCACGGTTTGGAACTGGGGATATACCCTGTACCCCAGCGCCGTCACCGACGCAACCTACGGGATTGCGGTCGACCCCCATCCCGGTCTACGTCGCCGCGATATGCTCGCCGAGACGATCGAACGCACCGGCAGGCACCTCTCCCCGGGCGTGCTCGGCCAGCGGGCGTGCGGGCAGCCAGCCGGTGACCAGGGCCAGCGGCCCGGGATTCCCGTGGAACGGGGCCAGCCCGCGGGCCCCCGCGGCCGCCCGGTAGGCGGCGCTCTCCCGCCGGATCGAGGGGCGTCCGATCCACCGCCGGACCCACCAGGAACGGCCGGAGTAGTCCTTGACGGCGTACTCCCGCTGATCGAGCCGGTAGACTAGGACGTCGGCCTTGGTCGCGTTGCGGCCGGAAAGCCGGCGGGTAGGCGAGGTGCTCCGCAGCTTGCGATGGAGTTCGGCGCTCATGGGCGCGCTGTGATCGGTGCCTGCCACTTGTTCGAGGAGCCGTGATCCGGCCGTGAGACCTGCGACCTTACCATCCGACCGTGGGCCCGACCAAGGGGCCGACCTCGACCGCGCGCGGATCGAGCGGGGAATCGTCGGCTACCTGCGCCGGGGAAATCCCTACAAGGCGGATCTGCTGCTGGTGGATCTGGGCGAGGGACCGTTCCTGGTGAAAGACTACGCCGCCAAGTCCTGGCGCCGGCGGTTGCTGGGCCGGATCCAGATCGCCCGGGAGTCCGCCGCCTATCGCCATCTCGGCGCCCTCGCGGGCGTGCCCCGCTTTCTCGGCCGGGTCGATCGTCTGGCTCTGGCGGTGGAGCACGTGCGGGCGGGGCAGTTGAGCGCCGATCCGGAGCGGCACCGTCTCGCCCGGGAGTACCTGGACCGCCTGCGGGAGGTGATTGACGGCATGCACCGCAAGGGGCTGGTGCACCTGGACCTCCGAGGCAAGAGCAACGTGCTGAGCGGCAGGCAGGGGGAACTCTGGGTGGTCGACCTGGCCGGCGGTTTGCGTTTCCGGCCGGGCTCGCTGCTGCACCGCACCCTGGGGCGCCTGCTGGAGTCCGCCGATCGACAGGCCTGGCTCAAGTGGAAGGCGCGGCTGCTGCCCGATGAGCTGGAGGCGAGCGAGGAGGCGGCGCTGGATCGCTACCGCTGGATCCGGCGGCTGTGGTTTTTCAACCGGCGCCACGCCAGCCCGATCGATCCCCGTTCGCGGCCGCCCCGCTAGTCGCGGCGGCGCTCAAGAACCGCCCTTTCAGGGGCCGGCGGCCGAGGCCGCCGCGGCGCGCTCGGCCGGGGCGTAATAGCCCGAGCGGGTCACCACTTCCAGATCCGGGCGTCCCGGAATCGTCAACCGCACGTCACGCCAGGCGCCGTCGCGCTCCTTGTTGTCGGAGCTGTAGGCCACCGAGTACTGGTGGCGCAGGTCGGCGGCGACGTCGTCGAAGGCCTGCTTGAGCTGGCCCGAACGCCGGGAGAAGAAGGCGCGTCCGCCGGTGCTGCCGGCGATGCGGTCGAGGATCGAGGCCAGGCTTTCCCGGCCGTAGAAGTCGAGCTTGTTCTCCAGGTCCCGGCCGAAGCCGATGGCGAAGATCATGATGTCCTTGCGCAGGGCCTGGTCGAGCGCCTCGTCCAGGGTGTGCAGGCTGCCCGGCTCGAGGCCGGTGCGCGCCTCATCCCGGCCGTCGGAGAGCAGCACCATCACCTTGCGGCCACTGAAGGCGCTCATGCTCTTCGAGGTGCGCCAGATGGCGTCGTAGAGGGCGGTGCCCCCTTCGGGCTCGGTCTCGCGAATCGCCTTCTCGAGCAGCGCCGGCTGGTCGGTGACCTCCTGGCGCACCTCGACCCGGTCGCTGAAGGTGACGAACATGCCCTGGTCGCCGGTCTCCATCACGTCGAGGAAGCTCAGCGCCGCCTTGCGGGCGGATTCGATCTTGCGGCCCTCGCTCATGGTGGTCGACGTATCGAGCACCACGGCGACCTGCAGGCCCTTGCGTTCCGAGGTGAAGCGGTCGATGCGTTCCCGGCGGCCGTCCTCGGTCAGGACGAAGTCGCTGGGCTTCAGATCGGTGACGTAATTGCCCGCCTTGTCCCGCACCACCACGTACAGGTTGACCAGGTCGACCTGCTGGACCTGGTTGATGCGCAGGGCGCTGGTGTTGAGGAAGGCGGTGGCCGTGCGGCCGTCGCTGAGGCGGGCCACGGCCTTGATCAGGTGGCCCTCGGAGCCGTCACCGGCGTCCCAGGTGTAGACCCAGGGGGCGCTTGTGAGGGTGGTCACGGAGATGCCGTCGACCCGCAGTTCGATGGACTCGACGGTCACCCCCGCGGGCGGGTTGACGCCCAGCTCGATGCGGGTCGGGCCGAGGGCGGTGGCGCGGTTGCGCGGGCTCTCGAAGGTCACCGCGCCGCGGACCGATTCGGGCTCGGGTACCACCGGCGTGTCGGCCTGAACGGCCGCCAGCGACGAGCAGACAAGCAACAAGGCCGTGACGCGGGCGCCGCGTGCGAGCCAGACGTTCATCACCGAACTCCCGTATCCCCTCGAGCCGGGCAGATCCCCTGGCCGGCGCAACGTTACCGAGTCGGAACAACACCGCGAAGGCCGGTGAGATTCCTCACTTTCAATGTAGAACGTTACGCAAGAGGCCGCCCGGGTGGACCGGGCGGAGACTCCGTCACTGCGGTGAACGGACCGCGGCGAGCGAATCTAGGGCGATGAGGGACCGGGCTCAGGGGCACCCTCGACGGGGCCGGGGGGCTCCGGCGCGATGACCGTGGCGGGGACGTCAGGCGGCCGTTCGGCCCGGGGGGACCCGGCTCCGGTCAGGATCACCAGGCCGATCGCCGGTGCCTCGAGCAACAGCCAGAAGGCGAGCCACAGCGCCCAGGAGAAGACGAATCCAAGGACGCCGAGGAACGACGGCACCACCACCAGCAGGGCGTAGGGGATGAAGCCCAGCAGGATTGCCCCGAGTAGGGACATCTCCCGGCCGATGCCCAGCCCGACCCGCTCGCCGAGGCGATGCAGGATCGCGGCGATGCCCAACCACTTGAGCACCACGAAGGCGACGTACAGCGCGGCGGCGATCGGAATGCCGAAGAGCGTGGCCAGCAGGGTGGTGTTGAGGACCGACAGCAGCAGGTAGGCGCCGACGCCGGCCAGCAGCGCCGGGAAGTAGCGCACCGGCGCTTCACGGCTCATCACCCGCAGCCGGTCGGGGATCAGCGCCGCGAACAGCAGGATCACGACGAAGAACAGCAACAGCTTGATCAGGCGGATCCAGGCGGCCAGCAGCGCCACCGCCGCCAGCGGCCCGCCGAGGCCCACGTCGAAGCCCAGGGGCAGGTCTACCTGGCCCCCCTCGACGACGGCGCCCCGGTTGAGCAAGGCGCCGGCGACGTTGATCATCTGGCCGCCGATCTCGGCGCTCGGTTCGAGGACCGAGTCCGACAGCACGCTGACCACGTCGTTGCGCACCTCGCCGGCGACCTCGACGTTGCCCCAGATCGCGACGACCTGGCCGTCGACCTGGCCGTCGACGACGATGTCGGAGAAGATCGCCACCACGTTCCCGTCGACCCGCTCGTTCGACTCGACGCGGATCGTGTCGCCGCCGAAGGTGAACTGGCCCGGCCGGCGCACGGTGCGCCGCCGCGGTTCGGGCAGCGGGATCCTCCGGCGGGAGTCCTCGTCGTCGGCGTCGGCGGCCGCTTCACCGGCCGTGATCGACCCCTGGCTTGCCGAGGCGTCGGTCGCCTTGCCGGGGGCGTCACCCTCCGCGGGGTGCTCCTCCTGGACCGCCGGGCCGCTGGCCAGGAGCGCCGGGCTCCATGCCGGGGAGACCAGCAGGATCAACA
>CAZBZH010000501.1:0-3846 GCA_964496265.1 uncultured Acidobacteriota bacterium
CCTTCGTCGAATCGATCGCGGGCCTGGACACCTGATGACCACCCTGCGCGCCTGCAGATCGACCTCGACGTTGACCGGGTTGCCCGGCTTGAGATCGCCCAGGGTGGTCCGGGCCAGCGTCTCCGGAATCAGGGCCACCTCGAAGCCGTAGGGGCCGACCGCCGACACCGTCAGCGACACGCCCTGAAGCGTCACCGAGCCCTTCGGCGCCAGATAGGGGCGCAACTCACGACTCGATCTTACCCGGAGTCGCCAATCGTCTCCACGGCTGCGCACCTCGGCCACCGGACAGGTACCGTCGACATGCCCCTGGACCAGATGGCCGCCGAGGCGATCGCCCAGACGCAGGGACCGCTCCAGATTGACCCGGCTGCCGGCCCGCAGGCCGCCGAGGGTGGTCTTGTCCAGGGTCTCCTGGACCGCGTCGGCAGCAAACGAGTCGTCACCGATCGCCGTCACCGTCAGGCAGGCCCCGTCGACGGCGATACTCTCGCCGAGCACCAGTTCCGCCACCGGCAGGTCGGAAACGACGGTCAGGCGCTTCGACCCGCGGCCGGGCCGCACCTCGCGAATCTTTCCCACGGTCTCGATCAGTCCGGTGAACATCTTTACTCCTCCCCCGGAACCAGGCGTCCGAGGGTCAAGAGATCCGGCCCCAGGGGGATCCGCTGGGTATCGGTCATGCGCCAGCCCGCCGCCGGACGGGCCGCCGCCGCGCCGTCGACGAGCGGCGTGCCCCCCTCGTTGCCGATGAGCAGCGGCGCCTGAAACAGCGCCATCCGATCGGCGAGACCGGCCTCGAGGAAGCGGGCGACCGTCGCGCCTCCCCCTTCGACGAGCACCGACATCACCTGACGGGCGAGCAGATCCTCGAGCAGCCGGCGCAGGTCCAGCCCGTCGTCCGCGGCGGGCAATCCCACCACCGTCGCCTTCCCGGCGAAACGCTCACGGCCGGCCTCGACCTCGGACTCCCGGGTGTAGAGCAACAGCTCCGCCGCCGAACCGCCGTCGAACAGGCGAGCCCCGGGATCGAGGTCCAGCCGCGGAGCGATCACGGCGCGTACCCGCCGCGTCCGGACTCCGGGGAGGCGAATGGTCAGACTGGGGTCGTCGGCGCGCACCGTGCCCGCGCCGACCAGCACGGCGTCATGGCGCATGCGCAGGCGATGGGCGAACGCCCGGGCCAACGGACCGGTGATCCACCGGGAGACCCCGGCCTGCCCCGAGAGCATGCCGTCGAGGGAGGCTCCCGCCTTCAGCGTCACCAGCGGGCGCCCCTTCTCGTGGGCCAGGCAGAACGCCTCGTTCATCCGCCGGGCTTCTTCTTCGAGCAGCCCGACCTCGACCTGGATTCCGGCGTCGCGCAGGCGCTGAAAGCCCCGGCCGTCGACTCGAGGGTTGGGGTCGACCATCGAGGCGACCACCCGGCGCACGCCGCTGGCGATCAGATGATCGGCGCAGGGAGGGGTGCGGCCGTGATGGGCACAAGGCTCGAGGTTGACGTAGGCGGTGGCGCCCCGGGCCAGATCGCCTGCCTGGGCCAACGCCGCGGCCTCGGCATGGGGCGAGCCCGGCGCGCGGTGGTAACCGGCGCCGACGACCTGCCCCGCGGGGTCGACGATCACGCAGCCGACCCGCGGATTGGGGCTGGTGGTTCCCTCGGCGATTGCGGCGAGAGCGTGGGCTTGCTCCATGAAGCCCAGGTCGTCACCGGCAGCGCGAGGATCGGCCAATGCGTGCTACCCCAGCAGACTGTCGACGAAACCGGGACGCTCGAATTCCCGCAGATCGTCCCCCTGCTCACCGACGCCGACGTATCGGATCGGCACGCCGAGCTCACGATGAATGCTGAGGGCGACACCCCCCTTGGCGGTACCGTCCAGCTTGGTCAGGACCACACCGGTCAACGCCGCGGCCCGGCTGAACTCCTTGGCCTGGGTCAACCCGTTCTGCCCCGTGGTCGCGTCGACGACGAGCAGCACGTCGTGGGGCGCGTCGGGGATCACCCGCGCGGCCACCCGGGCGAGCTTGCCCAGCTCGTTCATCAGGTTGCTCTTGGTGTGCAGCCTTCCCGCGGTATCAACCAGCACCAGGTCATTACCTCGAGCCTTGGCCGCCTCCAGCGCATCGAACACCACCGAGGACGGATCGGCGCCGTGGTCCCGCTTGACCAGGTCCACGTCGGCACGGGTCGCCCACGTTTCCAGCTGCTCGATGGCTGCCGTACGGAAGGTGTCGGCGGCGACCACCATCACCTTGCGGCCGGCCGCCCGGTGACGGGCAGCCAGCTTGCCCACCGAGGTGGTCTTGCCTCCGCCGTTGATCCCGACGACGAAACAGACCCGCGGCCGCGAGGGCGGACCCGCCGGCTCGGGCACGTCGGGGAGCCCGTTCATCAACACGTCCTTGATGATCGAGCGCAGGCCCTCGCCATCGACCGATTCCTTGCGCGCCCGGGTGCGCACCTCGTCGAGCACCTGCTCGGTCAACAGCGGACCGATATCCGCCGAGAGCATGGCCGCCTCGAGATCTTCCAGGGACTCCTCGTCGATCTTCTTGCGGCCGAGCATCGACTGGAACCCGGTGGAGATGCTCTCGCGGGTTCGGCTGAGGCCTTGAGCCAGTTTCTTGCGGAGAGATGCGAATGCCATGGTGATCGTCGTCCGTTCGTGCGGCCCGGAGCCGCGAACGCCACCCCCGGCGGCGGGAAGCCGCCCCTGGACGGCGAGTGCCTTAGTGAAGTCCCTCGATCAAGGTATCGGACTGGGCGCAGGCGGGACTGCCCGGCGCGATGTCGCAGACCCGGCGCAGCTCTTCGCGCGCCTGGGACTGGCGGGACAAACGCAAGAGCGCCGTCCCGAAGCGAAGATGGTACTCGGCGCGCATTGCCGCCGCCTTCTGCCCCTCGGAGTAGCCGGGACGGGCCACCTCGTACTCGCGGGCCGCCTCTTCCAGCCGGTTGGTTCGATCGAGGACCGAGGCCAACTCATAGTGGGCGTCGTAGTACTTGGGGTCGATCTCAACCGCCTTGCGGAAGGCGTCGACCGCCTCCTGGGCCCGGCCCTGGGAGGAGTAGACGATCCCCAGGTTGAGATAGACCTTTTCGGGCGTCGGGTAGGCGCGGTCGGCCAGCGCCTTCTGGAAGGCCTCGATCGCCTGATCGTTGTTCCCCTGCTCGTGGTGCACGAGCCCCAGGGTGTTGTACGCATCGGTCAGGTAGGGGTCGGCCTCGAGCGCCTTGCCCAGCGCCTCCTCGGCCTCGCCGTGGCGGCCCGCGATCAACGCGACCTGCCCGTAGTAGCTGTAGACGCTGGCGTTCTGCGGGTCGATCTCCGTCGCCTTGTCCAGCACGGTCAGGGCGTCGGGCAAGCGGCCGGCATTGACCAGGGACTGGGCTTCCCGCACCAGGTTTCCGACCCGGGTCGCCAGATCCAGTTGGGGCTCGGATTTCTTGGTCGCCTTGCCGCCGCCGCAGGCGCCGGCGGTCAGGACCAGGCCGATCATCAGAGCCAGCGCCGCGGCGCGGCGGATCCCGTAGCTCACGTCCAACCTCCCCGGCCGCCCGAGGGTGTCCGGAGTGGACCGCCCCTCGCGACCGATCTCAGACTAACAGATGCCCGGCCTCAGCCGCGGCCGAACAACCTCGAGAACAATGAGGGTTTCGACCGGGCGCGCTTCAACTCGGGAAGCTCCGGTTCGTTGCCCTCGACGAAGGCCCTGGGGGCCGAAGAGACCATCGCCTCGGCATATTCCTCACCGACGATCTCGGCCGCGGTCAGCACCGCCTCGCGCATCAGCGGCGGGCGTCCCCGGACATTGTGGGCGTCGGAGGCGATCACGTGGACC
>CAZBZH010000502.1:0-3845 GCA_964496265.1 uncultured Acidobacteriota bacterium
GGTGCAGTTCGACGCGGTGGAAGCCGGCTAGGGCGGTTCCGCGACATGGTTCGTTCGAAGCGGGGGCCGGTTGCCCCCGCTTTTTGTTTTGGGGAAAGTGAGCAAAACTCCGGGTCCCACGGATCTCTCCAGACGGAGGGAGAACGTGAGCTGTATCCCCGCAACGCTGGAGAAGCGCATGGCGCTGCGCCCGGACGAGAAAAAGCCTGGAGGCACGGCCACCCTGGTCGATCGCCCGGCCCGGGAGGCGCTGGAACAGGTCCACGAGGCGGTCCGGCGCGCGGTGCGTCGCGCCTGTCCCCGCCGGCTGACTAGTCAACAGGAGGACATCGTCCAGGAGGCGATGATCCGGGTCAACCGGGTGCTCGAGGAGCGGCCGGACAGCATCGAGAGCTGGGCCTACGTCCGCCGGGTGGCGTTCAACGCCGTGCTGCGCGAGATCGAGCGGGCTGACCGGCGGGCCGAGGTTTCGCTGGATGAAGAGGGCGCCGAGCCGTTGCCCGCTCCCGAGCCGGCCCTCGACCCCTCGGTCTCGCTGGCCTTGCGCAAGGCGTTGCGGGAATGTCTCGCCGCCCTGGCCCGTCATCGCCGTCTCGCCGTGGTGCTGCACCTGCACGGCTACTCCCTGGCCGAGGGGGCGGAGATCTTGCGCGGAAGCAGCAAACAGATGGCCAACCTGCGCTATCGCGGGCTCGCCGATCTGCGGACCTGCCTCGAAGGAAAAGGGGTGACGCCGTGACGCCGGAAATGCAGTTGGATGCCGAGCCGCTGCGGCGGGTGTTGATCGAGGCCGGGGCCGCCGAGACCTGCGCCGGCCCCGAACGGGTCTGGAGCGCGGTGGCCGGGGAGTTATCCCGCTCCGAGACCCGCGACGTGTTGGAGCATTCGGTCAGTTGCGGCGCCTGTTCCCGGGCGCTCTCGATCGCCCGGGAGTTTCACGGTGGGAGCCCGGCGGCTCGGTCGCGCAGCCTCCCGCCGCTGTTGATGTGGGCGCTGCCGTTGGCCGCCGTGATCGCCGGGGTGGCCTGGTTGGGGTTGACCGGTGAGGGGCCGCAGCGAGCCCTGCAGCCCAGCGCGGTGCGTGCGGTCGAGCAAGGCCCGTTGAGCAGCGAGCTGCCCGAAGGACAGCCGCTGTCCCGGACCGCCTGCCTGCTCGACTGGTCCGACGCCGGTGAGGGAGCGCGCTATTCGCTGGTCGTCACCCGGGAGGACCTGGAGCCGTTGAGCTCGGTGGCCGGTCTCGAGGAGAGCCGCTACCTGCTGCCTGCCGAGGCCCTGGAGAAGGTGGAGCCGGGAGGCGTCATCGCCTGGCGGGTCAGCGCCCGTCTGCCCGACGGCCGGCTGGTCGAGTCGATCACGTTCTTCCACCGGCTGGAACCCTGAGTTCGATGCTTCGTGCGGCGGGAGGTTGGGCGCTGGTGCTGTCGGCGCTGCTGCTCGCGGTCGTTCCTGCGGCGACCGCGTCGGCCGCTGCCGAGGCGCTGGCCCTCTGCGACGAACAGGTCCTGCGCGCCCCCGATGCCCTCGACGGCTACCGCTGCTACTGGTTGACCGGCGTGCGGCAGAACCTGCGGGACGCGGCATGGCAGCGCCTCGAAGGTCAGCGGGCGTTGCGCCCCGAGGATCCGCGGCCCCGCCTGTTCCTGGCCGCGTTGCTGGTCGATCGACGTAGCTTCGAGTCCGCCCTCGAACACTACGAAGCCGCCCTGGCCGGCTTCGAGCGGGAAGGCAACATCGACGGCCGCTTCTGGACGCTCTACGGCATGTCCTTCGCGCTTCCTCCGGTCGAGGCGCGGGACGCCCTGGCTTCGGCCGAGGAGCTGGCCGCTCAGAGCGAGGACCCCACGTTGGGTCAGCAAGCCGCGGTGCGCCGCGCCTGGATGCTGATCGACGCCGGCCGTATCGGCGATGCGCTGCTGGCGCTGCCCACGACGGACGCTTCCGAGACACCGGCCTGGCTGGTTGCCCATGTTGCTGAGGCTCGCGGCGCGGTGGCTCATCACCTGGGGGACTACGAAGCGGCGCTGGCGGCCTACCGGGTGCAGCTCGATGCGCTGGGAGGTCCGGCGGCGATGGGCAACTCGGGCATTCGCATGAACCAGGCGCTGGCTGTGTTGCGACGTTGGTCCCGCCACGGCCGTCACGAAGAGAATCCCGAGCAATGGCTGCTGGCGGCCCGCGACGCGGCCCGCGCCGAGGGGCGGGTCGACGTGGAGATCCGGGCGCGACGGCTGCTCGTCTATCGGCTGTCCGGCGATGAGAAACGCAGCGAGCTGGAACGCCTGCTCGGCCGGGCGCAGCAGGCGTCCCACGTCGCCGAGCAGGTGCATCTACATCTGGCATTGGTCGGGGAATGGCAGCAGTCCGATGCGGACAGGGCGCGGGGCCACCTGGAGTCGGCGCGGAAGCTCGCGGCGGACTCCGGTCAACCCTATCTCGAGACGGCGGTGCTGATCGTCGCCGCGGATCTCGCGATCGAGGGGGAAGACCCGGGGGAGATCGAGAGCGAGATTCAGCGCCTGATCGATCATGTCGCCCGGGTGCGGCAGAAACAGGACGGTCAGGCGACGGCGCCGATGGTCATGGCCGCCCATCAGCGCAGCGGCGCCTGGATCCCCGCACGGCTGCTGGAGCGGGACGACGGGCCGGCAGGTCTGGAGCTCGCCTTCACCGCGCTGGAGGGCTTGCGGGATCCGGTGACGCGGAACGGTTCAAGCGAGATCCCCACGATCGATCAGGTACGGCAGCGACTGAGCGCCGATCAGGCGTTGTTGCTGTTTCACTTCGCGCCCCGGGCCCACGACGAGCACGCGCGCAGCCGTTTGCCCGACGGTGACGGATGGCTGATCTCGATCACCCGGGAGCAGGCCAGGGCCTATCGGCTTCCCTCGTGGCAACGGCTGGCCGATCAGACCGGCATCTACCTGGGCATGATCGCCGGAGAGTCGCCGCGGTCCGCAGCGGCCGCGCGCAGACTCCATGACGAGCTGTTGTCCGAGGCGCTCGACGACCTGCCCGGGCAGGTCGAGCGGCTGTTGATCGCGCCCCACGGACCGCTGTTCGGCCTTCCGTTCACGACCCTGCGGAACGCCGACGGCGCCGCGCTGATCGAGCGCTTCACGCTAACGACGATCCCGTCGGCAGCGGCCTGGGTCGGTGGAGAGGACGCCTCCGCCGTCGCGAATGCTCCGACGTTGCTCAGTCTCGCCGACCCCTCGCCGGCCGGAGAGTCGGTGCTCTCGGCCTGGCGGCTCGCGGGCATTCAGGGGAACCCGCAGCTCGGTGCGCTGCCCTTTGCCCGGGAGGAGGCGGCGGGATTCGTCTCCGGTCTCGCCGCGGCGACCTCGCTCATCGGAGAGCAGGCGAGTGAGGCGGAACTCAAGGCACGGCTGTCCCGCGAGCGAATCGATCTGCTGCACGTCGCCGCCCACGCGTTGGTCCACGAGACCGACCCGCGGCGCTCTTCGCTGGTGCTGGCCCCCGGCGCGTCCGATGAGGACGGGCTGATGACCTACCGGGAGATCACCGAACTGGAGCTTCCGGGCACCGTGGTGATCCTGACGGCGTGCCGCAGCGCGGCCGGCGGGCCCTACCTGGAAGGCGCGGGCATCACCGGCCTCGCCGATGCTTTCCTGCGCGCCGGCGCGCGTGATGTAGTCGCCAGCCCGTGGCCGCGCCAGGATGAAGTCAAGGCACGGCTGGGGATCGAGTTCTCACGGAATCTGCGGGAAGGGCTGGACAGCGCCACGGCGTTGGCCCGGGCCCAGCGCCGGCTGCGAGAGGCGGGTTTCTCCGAGCGGGCCTGGGCCGGGCTGGTCTGGATCGGCGACGACGCCCACGCTCCG
>CAZBZH010000503.1:0-3836 GCA_964496265.1 uncultured Acidobacteriota bacterium
CTACGCCTCGGCGACCCGCCGGTGGTGGGGCGGGTGCAAGATCACAAGCTGGTGCTGGATCTGCGCACCGTGCAGCCCAACGAGGACGGGACGTTGATCAAGCGCTTGATCGGAGCGATGAGCTGAGTGGAGTCAGTCGCTCTCGGCGGGGCTGGTCTGCGGACTGAAAGCTAGTCGCGCTGTCAGGGCAAACACCATGGCGCAGGTCGTGTAGATCGCCACCAGTTCGAGCAGGTGGGCTCCGGCCAGGTAGCGGCCCACGAAGTCCAGGATCCAAGGCTGGAACTTTGCCAGCGCGCCGATCAGAGCGGTCATGCTCGCCAGCGCCGCAACCAGGAAGTTCTTGTTCGTGATGCTCGTCCAGGCCCAGAGTGCCAGCGTCATGAACAGTGCCCCTGCGAATACGATCACTGCAGGCCCCATCACCACGCTTTCCTCCTGAAGCCTGCCGAACCGTTGATGCCAATCGCTGACCATGCGCATCGGGATCCACATTCCGAAGAGTGCCACGACAGCCAGGAACACGTTGAGTTGAGCGAGCCGTTCCTTCGGAGGCACCGGTGATTCGGCCTGGGTGACCGCAAAGGCATAAACGAAGATAACCGCGATGAAATTGACCACGAACACCGCGCCGATCGTGCTGAGCACGACGCCGAGTCGTCCTCTCCAGCTTCGTGCAGCCCACCAGCTACGAGCCTCGGGGGCGCCATGTCCTGCAGCGGCGAAGCTATCTTGCAGCAATTTCAGGTGTCGCTCGCGGAAACAATCGACTCGCTGCTCACGCTCTTTCTCGTTGCACTCGTGAACTGGCTCTGAATTCGGTGCCAGCCACGCGGCACGTAGCTCGGAAACGGCGATCTGTGCCGCGTCGCGGGTCGGCGACCACGGAAGATCGGCGAGGACGAACGCCTGCGTTGGGTCTCGAATCGACTTCCCGGCATCAAGCAGCGTCAGTCCGCCGGCCAGGATAACTGCCAGCCCGAACGTCAGCCCAGCCAAGATGCGGCCCTTCGACCTCTCCGCTTTGAGGAAGTGGCGGGCAGCTTCAATCGGGCCGGTGCGCACCACGAGGTAGGCGCCGATGGGAAGGCAACACAGGCTGAAGATGACTTTGCCCGGTCGCGAAGCAAAGCCCCCATTCCATCGGCGAAACCCAACTCGGCAACGGTCAGCGCGCAGTAAACAACGGCAGCGACAAACAGCGACCCGGAGACCACGATGGCCACCGTATGCCTGTCGGGGGGCTTCCTCGACGCCTTGGGCACCCATTGCTCCAGCCGATGGGATAGGTCCACTATCCAGGTTTGCCGCAGCTTACCACGGTGTGGGTGATGCCTGGCGGAGGCGTGTTCTAGACGTTGAAGCGGAAGTTGACGACGTCGCCGTCCTGCATCACGTATTCCTTGCCTTCCAGCCGCAAGGTGCCCTTGTCCCGGCCGGCGGCCCAGCTTCCTGCCTCGACCAGATCGGTGTGGGCGATGATCTCGGCGCGGATGAAGCCCCGTTCGATGTCGCTGTGGATCGCACCCGCTGCCTTGCGCGCGATGGTGCCCTTGCGAATCGTCCAGGCCCGGCACTCGTCTTCGCCGGCGGTGAAGAAGGACATCCGGCCCAGCAGGTCGTAGGAGGCGCGGATCATGCGGTCCAGCGCCGGCTCGGTGATGCCCAGGTCGCTGCGGAAGACCTCGGCATCCTCGGCGTCGAGTTGCGCGATCTCCGCCTCGATCTTGGCCGACAGCGCCGTGACGTAGGTCTTGGGCTTGCCCTCGAACTCACTGAGACCGAAGGCGGCGGCACCGCCGTCGAGCTTGTCGGCGGCATCCTCGCCGGCGTTGACCACGACCAGCAGCGGTTTCATCGAGAGGAAGGTGTAGCCGCGCAGCGAGGCGACCTCGTCCTCGGTCATCTCCAGGTTGCGTAGCGGCTGCTCTTCCTCGAGGCAGGCCAGGCAGCGCTTCATCAGCTCCAGGTCGCGCTTGTCCTCGGCCTTGTTCATCTTCTTGACGTTGAGGGTGAGCTTCTCGACCCGCTTCTCGACCACGACCATGTCGGCCAGGATCAGCTCGGCCTCCATCGAGATCGCGTCCCGCAGCGGATCGATCGGACCCTCGGAGTGGGGCACCGCTTCGTCCTCGAAGGCCCGCACCACGTGGGCCAGGGCGTCGACGGTGCGGAGCTGGTCCAGGGGCAGCGCCTTGGCCGCCTGGCCCTTCTCGACGCCGGCCACGTCGACGCACTCGATGGTCGCCGGGGTGTGCTTCTTCGGCGAGTACATCTCGGTCAGCTTGTCCAGCCGCGGGTCGGGGACCTTGCAGATGCCGACCTGGCCCTCGCCCCGGCCATGCTGGGCCTGGGCGGCGGCGCCGGTAAGCAGCTCGAACAACGTGGTTTTTCCGGTCAGCGGAAAGCCGAAGAGGCCGATCTTCATCGCATGGATCCTTGTGGCGGTTAGGTGGCCCTGTCGCGGCGCCGACTCGATAGCGGGGCCCAGGCGCGTCAAGATAGCGGAGCGGGCCGGAGCCCGGCAAGCGACGTCCCGAGGCGTGGGTATACTCGGATCGGAGAGGTAAACGTGCGCTTCCTGACTCGACTGTTGACCACGACCCTGGCCTTCGCCCTGGGATCCGCCGCCTGGGCCGTTGAGGTGATCCCCCGGTTGCCCCACACCGTCGAGGATGGGACCCGGGTGATGCTGGCTCCGGTCTCTTTGCGGCTGGAGCGGACCGACGAGGAGCCGCGCTCCGATCTCGCCTCCGAGCGCAAGGCCCGCTTCGAGGTCGGCGAGCTGCCGAAGGCGACGGCGTATCTGGTGGCCTACGTGCCCAGCGTGCCCGGGCTCCTGGGTAGCGTCGCCTGGCCCCCGCCCGCCGGGGCGTCGACCGTCGAGATCGGAATGAGCACCCTCTGTTCAGGCAATCGGGACGCGCTGCGTCCCTGCGGCGCGTACGCCGAGGCCGGACCGCGCTGGTTCCAGGCCTGGCTGGAGACCGGCGATGATGCGAGCCGGATGCTGGCCCGGCTCAGCCGCCGTCCCGCGCCGCGGCAGGTTCGCGTCGACCTGCCGATGCCCGACGACCCGCCGACGGCGCCGAAAACCCCGCCGAGTAAACCCGCTCCGACTCCGGTCAAGGGGGCGGACCGGGAGATCCGCCTGCTTGAACCCTGCGACGGCGCGTTGGCCTTTCCCAAGGTGCTGCACGAACACAAGCCCCAGCCGGTCTACCCGGTGCTCGCCCGCAAGGAGAAGGTCTCGGGAACCGTCTCCCTCGATGCGTTGATCCGCAAGGACGGGACCATCGGAGAGATCGAGCTGAGAAGCTCCGACCAACCGGGCTACGGCTTCGAGCAATCGGCCAGGGATGCGGTGAGTCAGTGGCGCTACCAGCCGGCCCGCTGCGACGACGAACCGATCGAGGTCTATTTCGAGGTGCGGATTTTCTTCGCCCTGCTGACCGGCGGATGAACGTCGTGATGCGGCAGCTTTTCGGTCGGCAGGTGTTGCGGGCGATGTTGATCGCCGCGGTCCTGTCCGCCTTCGGTGCGGTTCAGGCCCTCGATGTCGCGGTGCGGCTGCCCGACGGGATCAAACGCTCCCAGGGGAAAGGCATGCGACTGGTCGCGCTCAACGCCGAGCTGGAGATCATCGCCGAATACCCGCTGGACAAGGTGCGGCGCAAGCAGCCGGCGGCGCTGTTCGAGATCGACGCGGTGCCCAGGGGGGCGCGGTTCCTGACCGCCTGGCTTCCGACTCGTCCCGGGCTGATGGCCAGCGGGCACTGGCCGCGGGCCTGGCGGCGGGACGAGTTGGAGTTGTTCGCCGTCGACCTCTGCCGCAA
>CAZBZH010000504.1:0-3828 GCA_964496265.1 uncultured Acidobacteriota bacterium
TTCGGGGTTCTGGGCGAAGATGTTCTCGACGGTGTCGATGGTGTCGGCGCTGCCGCCGGGCAGCGACCAGTTGCCGTCGCGCAGACCGACGTTGCCCCACCAGACCGTGCCGCCGGGGGCGGTGGCCTTGAGGGTCAGGTCGTTGATCCGATGCAGCGCCGCCGCCGGGTTCCCCGCCGGGTCGGCGTAGGTCATGGTGATCCGCAGCGCCGGTTCGCCCGCCTCGACGAAGGTGTTGAACTGGGCGGTCTCGGTGTTGGTCAGCAGCACGCTCTCGTCGATGATCGAGAGGTTGTCCCGCAGGTCGTAGAGGTTCTTGACGTTGGGCACGCCCCAGCCCTGATGGACGCGGGTCATGTCGTGGTCGGGGCCGGTGAACGGGTATTGGATTGCGGTGTTGATCATCACCGCCTTGGCGGTGGTCATGTGCGGCCGGTTGTCGAACACCGTGGCGCCGGGGGTGACCTCGTTGCCGAAGATGCCGTCGGACCACATCTGGAAGAACAGGCCGAAGTGGCCGCAGATCGACGGGGTCGCGCCGCTGGTGCCGCCGAACTCCCCGTAGCCGCTGCCGGTGGTGTAGGTCGTGTAGGTGTCGTCGTAGTAGAAGCTGAGGTCCGGCTTGATCCGGCCGTCGGCGGCGGGGCCGATGCTGCCGGTCTCGCACCAGCAGTCGTCGCTGGTGTCCGCGGTGTTGTAGTGCTCGAACGCGCCGCCCGAGACGACGTTCTTGGCCCAGGCCTGGGGACGGGAGTCCTGGTTGCCCGCGTTGGACTGGGACTGACAGTGCAGCACGTCGTGGTCGAACAGGATCGTGTCGTGCTCGGCGGAGATGGTGGTGTAGTCGAAGGTGCGGCTGTCGCCCACGCTCGCGGTCTGGAACACGGCGAAGTAGGGCGCCTCCTTGAGCTCTGCGGTGTGGTCGTAGCGGGTTCCGCCGGAGATGCCGATGTTGTTGTGGTCGGCGGCGATCGGTTGCCCGTCGGGCATCAGGCCCAGGGCCTGGGCGTCGCCGGTGCCGTCGCCGAACAGGATGCCCAGGCAGGCGGTGCCGTGGCTGGCGTTGCCTACCGTGCCGCCGTGCTCCAGCGGCGGGCGGGAGGCGAAGTCCGGGTGGGCGACGTTGAAGCCGCTGTCGAAGGACTCGCCGCGGACGCCGGCGCCGGTGTAGCCGGCCACGGTCTCCAGTTCGACGGCGCCACCCTGGGCGCGGACCAGATCCATGTCCTGTTCCATCGGACGCCAGCGATCGATGTAGGCGATCTCGTCCCACTGGGCGACCTCGAGCAGTTGCTCGGGAGTCAGCGTCGCCTCCATCAGGAACTTGCCCGCGTGATCCCGCTCGAGAATGCCGCCGATGCTCTTGATGCGTTCACCGAGTGTCCGCTTGAGATCCCGGTCGTGATCGAACAGCAGGATGTTGAACTTGAGTTGCTCGAACTGTCCGGCCAGGGTCGCGGCGTCGGCGCGGAAGGGCGCCTCGAGCCGGTAGGCCGGATGGTAGGCGCCGACCCAGCGCACGAAGTCGAGTTGCGCCACCTGGCCGGCCAGGGCCGGGGGCATCTCGACGATGTGGGCATGATGGGGCAAGAAGCCGCGCACCGCCGCGCCGAGTCCGGCCAGGGTGTCCCGGTAATCTTCCAGCGGCTGGGTCACGAACTGCACGATGTGCAGCCGGGAGGCGTTGCGCGCGCGCAGCGCGGGGATCACGTCCGGTTCTTCCCGGCCGGGGCTGAACGAGCCGTAGTTGAGCCGCAGGTCGTAGGAGGTCGCCCGGGCCGGTCCCACCGGAGCGCCGTCGAGACCCAGAGCGTAGTAGGGAACCCGGTCGCCGGAAGCGTCGGTCTCGTTCCAGACGATCACCGTCGACGTTCCGCCGGGGACCGCGACCAGCCGGGCGCCGGCCAGGGCGTTGGCGGTGCGGTGGAAAGGCTCGCCGTCGAGGCGCAGGGTCACGCCGGAGTCGTCCCGCTCGACGCTCAGTCGAGGCGTTTCGGGCGCGGCCAACGCGCACGTCAGGAAAAGGGCGCAAAGCCCCATCGCAAGCCAGGTTCTCATGTCGGATGCCCCCCAGAGGAATCGGTGCAGGACGTTCATACGTCGCTATGGCGAAAAAACAATCGCCGGGCCGGATTCTCGCCGGGATTGGGGGCAAAAGTCCAGGATTCGCCGGCGGACGGGGGGTGGGTCAGGAGCGGGGCTTGACGGGGAAGCAGCCCAGGATCCACTCGGCGAGGGCCGCCGGGTCCGGATCCTCCGATTCCCCGGGGCGGCCGATACGCCGGATCGGCAGCGGCGCCAGGGCCTCGATCCGGGCATCCCAGTCATGGTCGAGGCCGACTCCCGGGGGAACGCAGTCCGAGGCGATCCGCGGAGAGAGGGCCAGCAGCTCACGCCAGGAGCCCAGGCCGCCGCGCAGCACCAGGCCGCAGGCGCCGTCGGGCATGCGGCGGGCGATATCCAGGGCGGCCAGCGCCGGGAAGGGGTCGGCGGCGGGGCAGGGCACTCCCCGGGGGCGCGGTTCGTCGGGAGCGGGGAAGGCGGGCGAGAGGCCGCTGTCGCCCCAGAGGACGCAGGGGCTGCGCCGGCCGTGAAAGCGCACCATCGGAATCAGTTCATCGACCACGTTGCTGAACGGGTGCATGCCGCGCATGCGCTCGGCAGCGGTCCAGATCGCGGCCTGGCTCAGCCGTCCACGACGGTCCTGCTCGGTCCCCCGGTCGCTGCGGCCGGCCGGTTCGAGGAAGTGCACCTGGACACCCGCCTTGCGCAACCGCTTGACGGTTTGCGCGTGAAGGCGCCGCCACACCGCCGGGCGCACCCGGGTGAGCACCACCACGCGTGGAGCCTCGCTGTGTCGCTTCGGTGGCGGCGGGCCCTGGCGCGGGGCGGCCTGGTAGGGCTGGGAGCCGAGCCGCGGCGAGAGCGCCTGGGCCAGGCTGCCCAGGTCGGCGTCACCTCCGCCGTGCAGGGCTTCGGCGGGATGGACCGGCTCGTCGGAGGTGACCGTCGGCGGCGCGGGTAGCTCGAGGAAGCGGGCCAAGTCCGGGTAGAGCGCTTCCCGGTGAACCGCGCCGACGTGGACGCAGTGGGTGTTGCGCGGCGGTGCGCCGGAGATCTGCCCCCTACCGCAGACCGCGGCGAGCCGGTCGGTCGCGCCGTACCAGTCGTAGACCCGTTGCAGCGCGGACCACAGCCGTTCCTTCTCCGGCTTCCAGGCGAACTCGTTGGCCACGAGCAGCGGCCGCGGCGCCATTGCGCCGAGCAGCACCCAGGGCACGAAGCCATCCCGGGAGGCGTTGGGTGGGCAGCGCGAACTGTCGGGGTCGGCGGAGAAGCGGTGGCCGGAGAGATTGAACGGCACGAGGCAGGAGACCCGGGGATCGATCGCTCCGAGCATCGCCGCCAGGTCGCCCCCGCCGGCCACGGCGCCGATCACCGCGATGCGCCGCGAGTCCACCGACGGGTCGGCGTCCAGCAGGTCGAGTCCGGCGGCCAGATCGCCGACCATCCAGCCGGCGAGACTCTCGTCGACCAGGTCCAGGGCCAGGCCGTGCAGGTGGCGGAAGTAGTAGTCCTGGCGGTCGGCACGGTAGTCCACGTCGGAGGCGGTGGTTCCGTCGAAGGGATGCTGGCGCCGCTCGCCGTGGCCGCCGAGATCGGGAATCAGCACCGTGCAACCGCTGCGTGCCAATTCGTGGCCCAGGGCCTGAAGCTCTCCATGTTCCTTGGGGCTGTGGTGGCTGTGGGCGACCAGCACGCCGGGGCCGCCGGCGCCCGCTGCCGCCGGATAGTAGCGGTTGGCGGTCACCCGCAGGCCGAAGCGTC
>CAZBZH010000505.1:0-3810 GCA_964496265.1 uncultured Acidobacteriota bacterium
GCCGCCGGGGCGGTATCGCCGGAGCCGTCATCGCGGAACTGATAGACCGTGACGCCCGCGCCCGGCGAGCTGACCGCCGATACCGTGGGCTGGAAATGCACCATCACGTGGCGGATCGAGCGGTCGCGGCCCCACCAGCGGTTCAGCACGTGGAACTGGGCAGGGATCGTTGATCCCTGGGAGTTGGTCATGCGGAAGCGGTTGGTGTTCTGGTACTGCCCGTAGGGCAGCGGGACCACGACGGTGGTGGTGTAGTTGTCGCACACCTACACCGCCGCGGGCAACTACACCGTTTCCTTGACCGTGACCGGAACGGTCAGGGCCAGGGCGGATCCGGCGGCGAACAGGCAGGCCAGGATGACGGCCAGCCTGAAGTAGGCGCGGGGTGCGTTCCCGAAGTTCACGGTAGCTCCTCCAACCCCCGGGAATTCCCGGAGATCCCCCTGTGCGACGAACCGGGCAGCTTATTCACGTGCGAAAGCAAATCCTGCCCGGGCTCGATTCCTATTCCTCAGCAAGCGGAGTGCCATGGGGCGGCCTGGGGGTGCGCCCCTTAAATCGTTTTCTTTCAACTGTTTGCAGGGGCGTCCGGGAGCGCCGAGCCCTCGTCGGCTAGAACACGCCGGTCAGAAAGTACGACCGTGAAAGACGTTCCCACTCGTTGAAATCGAACCCGCGACCCAGATCCTAGCAGGATCGGACCGGTTTTCGGCATCAGCGGCCGGTCTGGGTCTGTTCGCCGGCATCCCGCGGAAACAGGCGTCCCGGCTGGGTTTCGGCGATCACGTCGAAGACCCGGGCGATGTCGTCGGCGTGCATCTCGTGCTTCCACTTCATCGCCGCCTTGAGCGGATCCTTGAATACGCTGTAGTAGGAGCTCTGCTCGCTGCTGGTGCTCTGGTCGAGGAAGCCCTCGGTCTGGCGGTGCCAGTGCAGGCCGGCGAAGTCGAACAACTCCTTGCTGGTCTCGATCGGCCGCTCGCAGAGGTCTTCGTAGCGGATCGCCTTGCAGTTGGGCAGATCCCGGGTGTCGTTGATCGCTTTCTCGTTGAGCAGCACCCAGTTCCAGGCGGTGCGCTCCACCGGATGCATCCCCCGCAGCCGGTCCATGTCGATGCCGTATTCCCGGGCCTCGTCGGTCTCGGCCAGCATCTCGTAGATGCCCCAATCCTCGTGGATCGGCGTATCCGAGGTGAATTTGGCACCGGCGATGGCGCGCAGGATCGAGCCGGTCACCCCGCAAGGGTGGCGGATGATGTGGATGAAGCGGGATTCGGGGCGGGCCCGGGCGAAGGCGCCCATGCGTCCCAGGGACTCGATCGACTTGAAGACCCAGCGGGCGTTGGCCTTGTCCCCATCGATCAGATCCGGGACCTGGATGTTCTTGACCACCCTGGAGCCGACCTTGGCCGCGGCCACCACGACATAGCGCAGGCGCCGCCGGATCGGCCGGTAGTAGGACTTGTTGAACAGCGGCAGCTTGGTCGTGACCTTGAGGGTCCGGACCTGCTTGAGCCGCTCCAGGTAGTCGGCGAGCTCCTCGTTATAGCGGTCCAGGTCGGCTCGCGGGATCATCAGCGGCACGTCGGGCAGCAGATAGCTGTCCGGCTCATGCCGGTACATCGTGTCGGGATGACTGTCGAAGATCTTCCCGAGCCACGTGGTCCCCGAACGGGGTGTGCCTAGAATAACGATCATGTAAGCAAACTTCCGGGGGCAAACATGTTGCCAGGAACCGCAAAATGCCACTTTTAAGCGGGTCGGGCCAGGAATTGGCCCGCGGAGGGGCGCCGGGGCCTTGTCAGGGGACCCGCGGGAAGGCACATTCGGGCCCCGGACCCGCTGCGATCGCGCCGTGGGGCCTGCCGGGAGCAACCGAGGAGCCCCATCGATGAACCCCAGTCGACGACGCCCCGCCACCCGGGCGATGCTGCGGACCCTGCCGCTCCTGGCCGCGTTCCTCGCGACCGGAGCCCCGGCGGCGGTGAACATCCCGGCCAATACCTGGGTCCAGGTGACCCCGACGGTGGATCTGGCCGGCCAGGGGGGCCAGTACCACGAGCGGGGCTGGTCCACGATGATCTACAGTTCGGTGCTGGGGGAGATGGTCTCCTACGAGGGCTATCGCAACGGCGGAACCCACACCGGCACGATCTACTCCCAGGCGATCTGGAGCTACGACGTCGCGGCCAACCGGGTGACCCTGCGCAAGGTCAACAACTGGACCACGCCCGGCGACGGCAACAACAACACCAGCCCGCTGCCCGAGAACAGCGGCGACCCCACCCCGTCGGACCGTCATCCCTACCGGGGCATGGCCGAGGTCCCGTCGCGCAACGCGATGTATCTGTGGGGCGGCGCCAACCGCACCCTGGGCAGCCATCCGATCGATACCTGGCGCTTCAACTTCGGCCAGAGCGACTGGACCCAGATGATCTCCGGCGCCAGTTCGAATCTGCCGGTGATGGTCGAATCCCAGATGGCCTACGACCCGCAGAACGACCGGCTGATCCTCTACGGCCACGCCAGCAACGGCAACGGCGGCACCTGGCTGTACAGCTTCCAGAACAACAGCTGGAGCGGGCCCTTCGACGAGGGAGCCGGCGTGATCAAGGCGGGAGAGATGGTCTGGGATCCGGTGCGCAACCGGATGCTGTTGATCGGCGGCTCCTTCGCCACCGGGGGCAGCAGCCTCTACGCCTACGAGAACGGCAGCTGGAACCTGATCCAGGTGCAGAACCAGCCGCCGCCGCGGCGGATGATGGGTTTTGCCTACGACAGCCGAAACGACATTTTCTTGCTTTTCGGCGGCAAGGTCGCAAGCTCCAGTGACGTGCTCAACGACACCTGGGCGTTCCTGCCCGACGACAACCGCTGGGTGCAGATGACGCCCTCGGCGGTTCCCAGCGGAAGTCCGGCCCATGTCGACATGGACTACGATCCGGGGGAAGATGTTTTTGTCGTGCGCTACGGACCGGTCAGTTCGCCGGTCTGGTGGCTTTACCGCTACGGCACGGCGCCGCCCCCGGACGATCCGCCGCCGGCTCCGCAGAACACCCGCGCCCAGTAGGCGCCGTTCGCCGCCGGCCGCCCTTCGAGGTTTCGATTTTGATGCGACCGGTATCCCTGCTCATCGCCCTGGTTCTGTGCGCCTGCCCGGCGGCCGCCGGTCTCGAGGTGCCGATCGAGGTGCAAGAGGCCGCGGGTGCGCGGGAGGTCCCGTTCCCGGTGACGGCGATCGTCCCGTTGCCCTACGGCGCCTACCAGGACACCAGCGCCTTCGATCTCGGAGTGCCCGCCCAGTTTGAGGTGCTCAACCGCTGGTGGATGCGCGACGGTTCGATCCGCCACCTGATGGTGCACTTCCAGGCGGAGCTCAAGGGGGGCGGTAAGCGGACCTTCACCCTGCGGGACACCGGGAGCAAGGCGCGGGAGACTTCGCTGCGGGTCGACGAGACCGAGGCGGGCTTCACCGTGACCACCGGTCCGTTGCGCTTCGACGTGGCCCGCGACCGGTTCAACCTCCTCGACCGGGTCTGGTTCGATCGGGACGGTAACGGCGAGTTCGCCGCCGCGGAGCAGATGATCGACAACGGCGAGCGGCACGGCGGCCGCTTCGTCGGCGGCATCGAACCGCAGGAGCAGCCGGATACCGGGCTGGGCAAGCCGACCCTAGTGCTCGAGGAGGACGGACCGCTGCGGGTGGTGATCCGGGCCGAGCTGCCCGCGGTCTACAACGGGGCGGAGGATCATCGCCACGGCTACGCGGTGCGGATCTACGCCTACGCGGGGTTGCCCTACATCAAGGTC
>CAZBZH010000506.1:0-3807 GCA_964496265.1 uncultured Acidobacteriota bacterium
CTGGTTCGCCGGCGTGACCAGGTACCGGATCTGGAACCCCTCGGTGTCGTGCACCGTGGTGGTCTGTCCCGGTGTGGTTTCCTCCAGTTCCTGCCACTCGCCCTGCTCTCCGTTGCCGGTGCCTCCCATCACGATGGTCAGCCCCATACTCGTCCCATCGCCCATCGCCGTCCCGGCCGCCGCCGCGGCGATCGGGGCGAAGACACCCCCGCCCGGGCATTCGCAGGCCGGATCGGGCGCGACGGAATCGCAGTCGCAGTAGCACGGACAATTCGGATCGTCGGAGCCACTGCCCTGACAGACGCACCATACACGCTGATTGGCCGTCGCCGGACAGAGACCCGGGTCCCACTCGAGAAAGAGCACATCCGGCTCGCAGAGTTCATCGCCGGTGCAGCAATCGTCGCTGCCCGCCTGCTTGGGACAAACCTCCGCCTCGATGGCGCAGATCAGCCCGACCGCGTCGACGGTCCGCGGCCCCGCATCGCAGGGCTCGCCCATGGCGCAGAGGGGAATGGTGATCAACGCGCCGTCCCGATCCAGGCGGTGGATGTTGTGCCCGGCGTTGTCGGCGAAGAACAGGCTGCCCCAACGATCCGGCTCCAGCAGGGTCATGTCGACGACCTTGCCCGGGATCGTGACCGGCGTGTCGTATTCGCAAGTTGTCGGGTCGATCTCACGCACGTCACCGGCGGTCTCGTCGTAGGCCAGCACGGTGAACGAGTTGGGGCCCGGCCCGGCGGTCTCCACCGCGCTGAGGACGCCCCCGAAGGTACATTCGCGGCCGTTCTCCAGATTGCGCAGGCTCCCGGCCGACTCCTGGGCCAGCAGCGGAAACTCGCGAAGGGGCGGAACCGCGACCTCGAAAGACTCCCGCTGTTCGAACACCGGGGGCTCTAGCCGGTGAACCCGTTCCACGGTAGGCGGTCCGAGGTCGAACGGAATTCCGACCCGGTAGACCTCCCAGGCCTCGCCCGCATCGTCCCGCACCGTGAACCAACCACGTACCGCCGAGGGCCCGAAGGTCGCGTTGGACACACGCACCGAGATGCCGTCGGCGTCGGGAGTACCCAACAGCCCGGTCGCGACGACCGGGATGCAGTTCACACCGGCGACCAGGCACTCCTGGTCGAGCACGATGTAACGGGCGCGCTCGGGGCTCGGCGGATTGATGCTCGCCGGCTCGGTGGCGGCGACGAACAGCAGCGAGCGCAGCCGTTCCGGCCCGACCAGATACTCCTTGGGCCCGGAGGTGTCGATGCCCCGCAGGCGGAGCCCCGGAATACCCAGCAGGCTGCCCAGATCGATACTGCGGACGAGGGTGCGGGTCGCCCGTTCATAGACGAAGATCCAGTCGGTCTGGCTGCTCACGAACACGTGGTCGGTGCCGAACCTGGGACGCTGAGAGACCGCCACCCCCCAACCCGGCTCGCGGCTGCCGTTCATGTCCGCATCGGGCAGGAAGACGGTGGTATCGACGGTGTTGGTCAGCGCGTCGATCACGGTGAAGCTGCCGTTCTCGTTGGCGACCCAGACCTCATCGGACTGGGTGAGCACCGTCCCGGCGCAGAGCCACAACAGCAGGCTCGCAATGATGCACTTCTTGATGGGATTCATGGCCTGGTCTCCGGCCCGCCGGAAACGAGCTCGAGGGAACGACGGAACAACGACTTGCCGTCGAGGGGCGATCCCGGCTTACGAGCGCGGATCGCGATCTGCAGGTCCTCTTCGAGGGGGAGTCGCTGGGGGAACATCGGAACCGAGACGGTCAGCTTCCCGTCCCGTTCGGCGAAATCCGCCGGCGTCAATTCCGACGACGTGATCTCGCGGTCACCGGCGAAGAGCACGAGCTCGAGGGAGAGCCCCTGCTTGAGATCTTGGGGAATCAGGTCGGTACGTAGTTCGAGCAGCAGCGCCTGGGTGCCGGCGGGCAGCGCGAGAGGCGCGGCGGATGCCTCTTCGCCGCGGACCGCGCGCTCGCTCTCGACGATCACCCGCTGAGGCAACGCGAAGGGAGAGAGCTCCGGACCTTCGGGGGCATCGCGCAACACGAACGGAATCAACACCGCCGCCACCAGCAGGTAGGCAAGGGCCGGCGCCGGCGCCAGCAACGTGGTGCGCAAGGTTTGCCAGAGGCCGGCCCAGAACGGTTCGCGAGAAAGGGAAACCTCCGGCGAAGGAGCGGTGGCCAGGGAGGCATCCACCTCGCGCAGGATCTCCAGCGCTTCCCGGCTGCGTTGTGAGCGCTCCAGGCCCCGCTCCACCCGGGCGCGTAACTCTGGGTCGAGGGCTTCGCGGTCGTCGGCATAGGCCAGCAGCAGGTCGGGATGGACGTCGGCGTCCAGCCGAGCCGGGGCGCTCTTCGCCGAGGCGGTGATCCGGCGCAGGTCCTCGAGGGCGGCACGGTAACCGGGGCTCGTTGCCAGGCGCTCCTCGACCGCCTTCTTCTCCTCGGCGCTCAGGGTGTCGTTCAGGTACCACGGCAGCGCGTCGATCGGGTCATCCTTCGACATCAGCTTCCCCCGTTCATGAGGCGCCTTCCGCGTGTTCCCGATAGATATCCCGGGCGCGCTCCAGACAGCGGTGCACCCGGACACGCACGTTGCCCGAGCGGATGCCCAGACGCTCGCCGGTTTCCTCGGCCGAGAGTCCCTCGTAGTACACGAGGGTCCACAGTTCGCGACAGGCGTCGGACAGGCGCTGGAAGATGTAGGCGGTCAGCCAGAACTGCTCCTGACGTTCCAGCCGGTCGTGGGGATCGGGGTCGGCACCGGCAGCATCGAACTCCGATTCCGGCTCCTCGTGATCCTCTCGCCGGCGCGCCCGGTAGTAGGCCTTGATGCACTGGTTCTTCGCCGTGTTGTAGACGAAGCGCTGAAAGGCCTGGGCGTCCCGCACCTTGTCCCGGCGCACCAGATCCAGCAGGATCAGAAGCACGTCCTGCACCATGCCCTCGGCGTCGGGCAGGCGCCAACGCCCCCCGTGGACCACGGCGGAGACCCAGCCTCGAACCGTGGTAACCGCCTCGTCGTCCCCCTGGCGAAACTGCTCCAGCGTCGCGGGAATCGATTCGGGATGGGTCGCCGTTCCGCTCATCATCGATCGCTTTCGACTCGCTCCAGGAAACGCCGGCAAGTCCGGCCGGCAGCGGGGGGTCATTGTTCCACAGGTCCCCGGCGCCGAACGCCGCTGGGCGGAGCTGCTGCGGATCCGCTACTCGGTCCATGCCGTCTCCTATACGGCCCTTCCCCTCCCGGCGCAGCCTGCGCGAGCCTCGGGGCCTCATCGGACAGGTCCCCCCACGCCGGGAACCGTTACAGACGCTGCCGAGATCGCTCCAGATGAACTAGACGGCGTGGCGCGGGGATCGGGGCCATGAGACCGATTTCGGCGCAATCTTGAGAGGAAAGTGGTGATTTCGGGCCCCATCAACCGTCCGCCAGGAACCGCTGATCCCTTCGCCCCGCCCGCTCGCCCGCCCCGGGGCCGGCCGTGCCCCCAGGCGGCCTATACTCGGTTGGAAGCCAAGTCACCGAGAAGCGACAGGAAGGAGGCCCCCATGAACCCTCCCACGAAGCGTCCGCGGCCGGAGTGGCCGGCTGAAGCCCAGGCCCTCTGGCAGCGTATCGGCGCGCACCCGCTGGACGACCCGGAGTCGAGTCTGCCCTTCTCCCGGCGGCTCGCCCGAGACAATGGCTGGACCGAGGCCTACGCCGCACGGGTCATCGAGGAGTACCGGCGTTTCTGTTTCCTCGCCTGCGTCGCCGGCGAGGAGGTCACGCCGTCGGACCAGGTGGATCAGGCCTG